>JBJTNH010000034.1:0-15794 GCA_046073945.1 Aquirufa sp.
AATATACCTACCAAAAAGCCTAAATCACCAATTCTATTCATGATAAATGCTTTTCTAGCCGCATTACCATAACTTGTTTTTTTGTTCCAAAAACCAATTAACAGATAAGAACATAAACCAACTCCTTCCCAACCGATGAACAATACGGTAAAATTGGCTCCTAAAACCAAAATCAGCATGAAGAAGATGAATAAATTTAAGAAGGCGAAGAATTTGCCAAATCCTTCATCATGCGACATATAACCCATCGAGTAAATATGAATCAAAGTTCCCACTCCTGTGATAACTAAGAGCATCATAATCGATAGTTGATCAATTTGGAAGGCAAATGGGATACTTAAGTCAGCTATTTTAATCCATTCTGCTAATTGATAAACTTGAGCTTGTCCATCAAAATTTAGAAATAATTGAATGGATAAGCCAAACGCTACCAAAGGTGGAATCGTACCAATGATTCCAGCAATTTGTTTGGATAACTTAGGGAATGACAAACCGTTTATGGCAAAGCCTAAAAGCGGTAAAAGAGGAATTAATAATAATGAAGACATAGATTAATATGCGATATGAATCCGCTTAAATTAATTTTTAATTTTGTTTAATACGCCAATGTCAATACTTTGGATATTTCTGTAAATCATCACGATAATCGCTAAACCTACCGCTACTTCCGCAGCAGCTACTGCCATGATAAAAAATACAAAAATTTGTCCAGCTGGATCTGAATAATAGGATGAAAACGCCGCTAATAACAAATTGACAGCATTTAACATTAATTCGATGGCCATGAAAACGATGATGGCATTTCTTCGAGTAAGTACACCTAAAATTCCAATACAAAATAAAGCAGAGCTTAATATAATGTAGTGCATTAAAGGAATCGTGCGAATAATTTCTGGTATTGACTGCATATTATTGTCGAAACATATTTTTTTGCGTTACAAAACGCTTAACAAACAGGGCATTTATGCCGCGCAAAATTACTAAATAAACTGAGATTTTCGATAAAAAAATCAATTAACGCTGAAAACCTTGCAATTTTATTTCAGTTAATTTTCTTTTTGTGTCCATGGGAAAATCTCCCTTCATGATCCAATCATAATAAGAAGGGTCTGATTTCAAGACATCTAAGACAGGTCTTCCTATATGTTTCCCAAAATTAAAGACAATCACTTTATCTTTGTTGTAAGCCATTCGGTTAGCAAAATCGACTGAATTAGAAGCTGTTAGCTCATGAAGAGCGTTCATGTCGTTCTTGATAGGGAAATATTCTTGACCCTTTTCATCTGTTAAAGGAGTGTTTTCATACTTCTTCACTTGTGCATTTAGCACTTCCAACGTTGCCAAAACATCTGCTTCTGCTCCATGGGCTCCAATCAATTCTTTTTGACAATAGAATTTATATGCTGCTGTCAAATTTCTAGGTTCCATCAAATGATAAATCCTTTGAGCATCAATTAACTTTCTATTTTTTAAATCAAAATCAACACCGTTCCTTAAAAATTCCTCCACCAACATCGGCACATCAAATCGATTGGAATTAAATCCAGCTAAGTCGCAACCATCTAAAAATTGACTCAATGATTTTGCTACTTGTTTGAATTGGGGTTCATCTTTGACGTCCTCATCGTAAATTCCATGCACCAATGAGGCTTCGATGGGAATGGGAACACCAGGGTTTACCCTTCTAGTTTTAATTTCAACGCTTCCATCTATATTCGCTTTTGCGATAGAAATTTCGACTATTCGATCTTTTTGGATTAAGATACCTGTCGTTTCTAAGTCAAAGAAAGCTAAAGGTTTTTTTAATTTCAGTTGGTGCTCCATTCGTTATTTATAATTAACCTCGCAAAGGTAAGTTATTATTATCTTTGTCAAATGAAATTTCAACCAAAAGCCATTTTTTTTGATTGGGATCATACCCTTTGGGATCATGATCGAAATTCTAGAGAAGTTATTTTTGACTTGTTAGAGGAATTTCAACTTGAAAACCAATTAGTTGATAAAGAAAGAACCTGGCAAACCTTCCAGAAAATCAATGATGGCCTTTGGGATCGATATCAAATTGGGGCCATTTCTCAACAATATTTAAGAGAAAATAGATTCACCGAATTTTTTGATGCTTTGTCAATTCAAGTGGATTCTGTCCATTTTTCAAAGGAATATTTGTTTAGAACCCCCAGGAAATCTCATTTAATGGATGGGGCAGAAGTAATTATTAGTCGTTTGGCCAACAAATATCCATTATACATTTTGACCAATGGCTTTGACGATATTCAATATATAAAAGTAGAAGGATCGGGCATCGGTCATCATTTTCAGGAAATTATTACCTCAGAAAAAGTGGGAGTAAAAAAGCCAGATGCGCTCTTTTTTACCAAATCTTTGGAATTTGCCAATTGCCGAGCAGAGGAAGTATTTATGATAGGAGATCATCCCATTGCCGATGTGCAAGGTGCTGAAGCAATTGGAATAACTGCTATACATTTTAATCCATTACAAAAACATTCCCATGCAGCTCGGCAAATCAATCATTTGTTAGAATTGCAGGAAATTATCGAATGTGATTAATCAAAAATAGATAATTGATTGTCGTTTGATTTGCGATCAAAAATCTTTTTATCAAAAATGAATTTTTTATGATCGTCTAAAAACCGAGTAAAGGATTCAATTTGCTCGTATAATGGATTGAAATCGTAGGAGCTTAGCTGATAGGATTCCACGTACACATCTTTGAAATCGGTAATGACGTAATCCAGTTGCTCAATACCCACTTTTTGCAAACCTAACAAGTATAAATTTTGGTGATTTTTTAAAAATCTACCCGGTTCATAAAAAGAAGTACTTTTTAAATCAAAGGCAATTTGATCTCCAGCACCATCTACGTAACCGTATATGACACTGTTTTTATATCTTGATTCCAAATACAATTGTGTTTTGTATTTAGCAGGCAATAAATTTCTCGCTTTGTCTATAATTCCTTCCGCAAAAGCTTCCTCATTCAGTCCTAAAGTAACCGCTTTTTCAAAATCGATTCCCTTTTGTTGGGCTTGGGTGGTCGGCTTTTTTACACGATTGATTCGATCTATCAATTCGATTTCATCCACAATGAGTTTACCATTGGAATCTCTTGCTTGATTCAAATAAAGGGTGTAAGAATTTAAAAGGGTTGGATATAAACGATATAACATGTTGCAATTTATCCAATTTGTAGGCGACTAACAATTTCTCCCTTGATTAAATGTGATTCTGTAATTTCTTTTACATCGTCTAACTGAACATTTCCGTAAAATACTCCTTCGGGATAAACAACCATCGTTGGGCCTTTTCCACAAAAATCCAAGCATCCTGCTTTTTGAATTCTGATTTTTTTATCTGAACCACCAGCCTCCCATTGAGCTTTAAAAGCATTGACTAGATCCATTCCATGCGCTGAACCGCAACATTTTTTAGGAGCATCTTTATCATTGGAACAAATAAATACGTGTTTTTCGAAGTGCATAATTTAGTTTATTTCTAGTACGATTGGACAATGATCTGAGTGTTTTGCCTCTGGCAAAATTTGTGCGTGTTTAATTCTATCTTTTAGCGGTTCGCTCGCTAAATGATAGTCGATGCGCCAACCTAAGTTTTTGCCTCTTGCGCCCGCGCGATAACTCCACCAGCTGTAATGATGTGGCTCTTGGTTGATGTGTCTAAAAGTATCAATCATTCCACTATTGATGAAATTTTCCATCCATTCTCTTTCTTCAGGCAAGAATCCCGAGCTATTGGCATTGGATTTTGGATTATGGATATCAATGGCTTTGTGGCAAATGTTGTAATCGCCTGAAATGATTAAATGTGGGATTTTTGTTAATAATTCTTGCGCATATTGCTGAAAATCAGCAAGCCATTCCATTTTGAAGGCTTGTCTTTCATCGCCACTTGATCCAGATGGCATATACACGCTCATGATGGAGAATGATTCGAAATCTAATCGAATAACCCGACCCTCTGCATCATATTTATCAATTCCACAACCAACTTCAACATGTAAAGGGTTTAATTTCGAGAAAATTGCTACACCCGAATAGCCTTTTTTCTGTGCGGAATGCCAATAAACTTCGTAACCTAAATTTTTAATTTCGGTCAAATCAACTTGATCTATTTCTGCTTTTAATTCTTGTAAACAGATAATGTCTGGATTCTCTTCTTTGAGCCAGTCGGTAAAGCCTTTTTGCATAGCTGCCCGAATACCGTTCACATTGTACGAAATTAATTTCATGAGTATTACTTATATTATTTCCGTGTTTTCAAAAACTTCTGTTTTGAAATAATGAATCACATGTGCTTTGATTAACACTTCTTGTTCTTTAAGTGCAAGTGGTGGCAAGTTTTGGACTAAATTCCAGTGAGGCCACCCTTCTGAATCCAAGCCTTCAAGCTCGTATATGCCGCTAAAGCTTAACACCTTACAGGTGGCAATGTGCATTAAATCTTGCTTTTGTTCTTTGGTGAAATGTACATGACCCTGACCGAGCTCTTGAACTCCAATCAAAAAAAGAACCGATTCTAAATCGGCAGGTCGTTTATTCAATTGCCCTTCTAAAAAATCAAGAATTTGCTCCCACTCTGAGCTAACTATGGCAGGTTCAAATTCCATAAATTGGGGTAGTTTATAATGATATTTTGAATTTTGCGGATTCAAGCAAGGCTTGTTCTCCTTTAGGATTATTTCCGATTAATATTAAATCACCTTCAATTTCAGTATCTGTCAATTTGGTAATATTGACACGGCCAACTCCATTTTGAATACCATCTTTGTTTGGTAAGGTAGCCTCGTAAAAGTTATTTTTATCTTTATAATGGTCTAAATTTTTAATCAAATTGCCGATGTTTTCTATCTGTCCATCTCCTGGAATAAAATACGTTCCAGCACCTTTCAAGTTGAATATTTTGATGTAAATCGATTCTAGACTACCCTCTGCTGTGGCATTCAGTGTTAGTACTTTTTCACCCATTTCATTTTTCAATTGGGCCGAAATGTTTTTAGTATCTAAACGGTGAGTGCTATTTTGTCCAAATTCAATTTGGCCAGAAAAAAATCCTGTTTCTAATGGTTTTTTGCTAAAGGTATTTTGGTAGCTGAATAAGCAAAAGACCAAAGCTAAACCAGCATACAATAAATTGATGGGGTTTCTGACAAATAGAAGAACAAATGAATTCAATGGATTCGTTAAAAACTTTCGAAGAAATGATTTTGAATTAGAATTTTCCATTGTTATAAATTTTAAATTATTGAGGTGATTAGGTACGTAACCGTACAGGCAGTACAAAAATATTATAAGATTACTGATTAAACAAAATATTCAAGGTTTTTAAATAAATAATTATCTACTGGTGGGTAAAATGAATCAGCAGTTTGACAAAAGAATTGTAATTTTGGAAACTGTTATTCATATTTTTAGTTTACACATCTGAGCAATGGAAAAAGTGGAGCCTTTTCAAGTGGGGAAAAAATTAACCAATCATTTTAATACGAAGTTAGAAAAACGTAAAATTCGAAAGATGAAGTCATTTGAAATACCTTCTTTGTTTAAAAGTAATTTAATTGGTCAAATAAAGGAATTTAGACGTAAAAATGACAAATTAAAAAAAGATTTTAGTCCAAGTGTTTTTGATTTTGGGCCCATTGAGATCTTATTATCAAGGCATTTTGGTTTTTGTTATGGTGTAGAAAATGCGGTGGAAACTGCCTATCGAATTTTAAATGAAAATCCACACAAACGAATATTTTTGTTATCTGAAATGATTCACAACCCAGCTGTAAATGCGGATTTATTGGATCGAGGGGTTCGCTTTATTCAAGATACATCTGGAAATCAGTTGGTTAATTGGGAAGAATTATCTTCTGAAGATATTGTTATTGTTCCTGCATTTGGCACAACGCTTGAGATTCAACATCAATTACAAGGTCTCGGAATTAATCCTTATGCCTACGATACGACATGTCCATTTGTAGAAAAGGTTTGGAATAGGGCAGCTTCTATTGGCCAAAAAGATTATACCGTAATTGTGCATGGAAAACCTTCTCACGAAGAAACCAAAGCCACATTTTCTCATTCACAGTCGATAACACCTACCTTGGTTTTGAAAGATATAAAGCAGGCAAAATTGCTAGCTGATTATATTCGTAAAGAGAAATCGGCCGAATCTTTTTATCAAGAATTTGAAGGTCAATATTCTCTCGGATTTAATCCTGAAACTGATTTAGAACGAATTGGTGTAGTGAATCAGACAACCATGCTTGCTACAGAAACACAAGAAATTGCCGATTTTTTGAAGCAGGTTTTTGTTGAATTTTATCAATTACAAAAAGAGGAAATACAAAGCCGTTTTGCAGATACAAGGGATACGCTTTGTTATGCAACCAATGATAATCAGAGTTCAACGTATTCATTATTAAATGAACAGGTTGATTTTGTTATTGTGGCAGGTGGCTACAATTCTTCCAATACCGCACATTTAGTCGATTTATGTGCAGAGAAATTTCCGACTTATTTCATCACATCATCTGAGAATTTGCTCAATTCTAATCAAATTAAACATTTTGATAATCATACAAAATCTGAAAAATTAACTTCAGATTTTATTCCTCAAAAAGATAAAGTACGTATTGCATTAACTTGTGGTGCTTCTTGTCCAGATGCTGTTATTGAAGAGATTTTTAGAAAATTGGTTGCCTTTTTTCCTAATGCTAAGGAAGTGGATGCTTTGGTAGCAGAGGTGATTGAGGTAATTAGTTAAGAGGTAAGAGGTAAGAGGTAAAAGTTTTGTCTCTTCTCTTTTCTCTCTTCTCTCTTCTCTCTTCGTTCAAAGATAGGTATCCAAGATCTTTTTCACCGTATCCAAATATCCTTCTCCAAAGGAATTAACATGGACCATTAGGGGGTATAAATTGTAAAGAGGAATGCGTTCATGGAACCCTTTTTCTATCTTAAAATTAGTATGATAAGCCTCATAGAATTGTTTTTCAAAACCGCCAAACATGGTTGTAAAGGCTAATTCAGCTTCTCTTAGCCCATAGTAACAAGATGGGTCCACTAATGTGACTAGTCCTAATTGATTGACCATTGCATTTCCAGACCATAAATCGCCATGAATTAATGCTGACTTTTCATTAGGGATAATTGTGGGAATTTTTTGAAAAATCTGTTCAAATTTATCGACCAATGATTTATCAATTTTTCGATCATAAACAGCTTTTTCCACTTGTTTTTGTAAGCGATTTTCCAAAAAGAATGCAACCCCATTTGGATTCCAATCGTTTATTTGAATTGTTGCTCCAATGAAATTATTGTAGTCTAAACCATGTCCATTGGGGTGGCTAGAGTGATGTAAGGCTGCCAATTTTTCTCCGAAATCTGCCCAATAATTTTCAACTTTGGGAATCGAAGGAATACATTCCATCATCAGATATTCTTTTTCATCTAATTTGCCTACACCTATTACTTTGGGTACAGAAATCGTGTTTGTAGAGTGAATTAATTGGAGATTTTTTGCTTCTGCCTCAAAATGGCCAGGATGTTCTC
Source organism: Aquirufa sp. (assembly GCA_046073945.1). GTDB lineage: Bacteria > Bacteroidota > Bacteroidia > Cytophagales > Spirosomataceae > Aquirufa. Next base: position 7,572 of record JBJTNH010000034.1, read on the forward strand.
CTTGATTCCATTTAATGAAAAATTCTTCTTTTTTAAGTTTTACTCGAACAGCCAAGTTGAAATTCCCTCCATAGAAGAATTCAAATTCATCAATTTTGTCAAATTGTCCCAAATGAATTTGTAAAATGCGTTCTATAAACTGATATTGTTCTTGTGATTGTTGCGACATAAACCTGTATTATTTCTCGAAATTACCAAAATGAGCGCTTAGCTACAATTTTATTTTCTTGATCAAACTATCAATGGCATGAAAATTAATTTGTATTTTCAAATGTGAACCTAGTAAAATTGAAAAACCAATCTGCTGAAATCCTTGATCGTCTACATAATTTCCATGTCAAGAAATGGTCAAATAGATTGCTATTGGGCCTATTAAAAGCTTTTTTGTGGGTATTTACCTTTGCTCTTCTATTGATTTTTATCGAATATTTTGCTTGGTTTTCAGTGCAAATTAGAGAAGTACTTTTTTATGTTTTTGCAGGGTTCTCTTTAATAATTTTCATTTTTTTTACCTATCATGCCTTTTATCAATGGATACGGAAACTGCGTCCTATTGATTTTCAACATCTCGCCAAAGAAGTCGGTCAATTATTACCCCAAGAATATTCCGATGAATTGTTGAACTATTTGCAATTGAATGATCAACTTTCGGGGACGCAAAATGATTTAATCTCAGCAGCTATTTTACAAAAGGAAGTTCAATTGACCCAATTTAAGTTTAACAATTATTTGAAAAAGGATGATTTGAAAAAACCTTTTTTTGCTTTTTGCTTTTTCATATTGCTAGCTGCACTGGGTCAATTCACCTTTCCAGATGTCTTTAAAAAACCAGCACTTCGCTTATGGAATTATTCTTTTCATTATTCCAAAGAATTGCCCTTTGAATTCATTGTTCAAAATCACCCTCTTTATGCCATTTCAGGAGAACCTACTGAAATCAAGTTGTTTTTGAAGGGCAAACATCATCCGAATGAAGTTTTCATTTTGTGGAATGAGGAGAAAATTCCAATGAAACTTGTTAAAGATGAACATCATTTTGTGGGAATAATTCCTACCATTTCAACTTCAACAACACTGCAATTTGAAGCAGGTAATTATTTTTCTGAACCTATTTCTTTGCAATTAGTACATCGGCCAGGAATTGCCAACAGTAAGATTACATTAAAATTTCCAGCGTATCTAAAGAAAGCTGATGAGGATTTATTTCAGTTAGCTAACTTAACGATTCCAGAGGGTACAATTGTTACTTGGCATTTGAGCTCATATTACGCAGATAAATTGGGTATTTATTTGAACAATAAAAATGAAACACTTTGGGCAAATCATTTTCCTTTTTCTAAATCTTATCGAGTAGAAAAACAGTTTTTTCTTTCGGATAAATATCAAGTTTTAGCATCCAATAATCAACTTCCCATGCAGAAAAGTTTGCAACAAAGTGTAGAAGTGGTGCCAGATCAAAAGCCGATCGTGAATTTGCAGGTGACTGAGGATACCTTGTATTATCGTTTTAAAGTAATCAAGCTAGATTTAAAAGATGATTATGGAATCAAGCGATTGAATTTACATTATCAGATTCAACGCAATGGTAAGAAAGCAACGTTCCAGCACATACGTTCCGTTACGATTCCGGATCAGCAATCAAGTTTTTCGATGGATTATATTTGGCGCTTAGATTCATTGAATTTACAATCAGGAGATCAATTGATGTATTATTTTGAGGTTTTTGACAATGATGGAATCCATGGTTCGAAAATGGGAAGAAGTGAAAAGACGATTTGGGAATATCCGTCTAAGCAAGATTTATTAGCTCAAACATCTGAAAAAGTGGATAGAATAGAGGAGGAAGTGCAGCGGGCACTTTCAAAAGCTCAAGATTTAAAGCAAGAAATGAATGAAATCAATAAGCGTGTTTTGCTAGGCAAGGATGTCAATGAAAATGCCATGAAAGAATTGGCTAAAAAAGAGGCAGAATTTAAACAAGCGGTGGAAAATTTGAGAAAATTGAATGACGAATGGATGGGGCAGCAAATGAGTTTTCAGAAAATAGATCCAGTTTGGCAGCAAAAAATGGAAAATCTTCAAAAGCTTATTCAACAACTTTGGGATCCTAACATCGATAAGGAAAAAGATCAATTGCTGGAAGATTTTAATAAAGAAAATCCAAGTTTATGGAAAAGCCATTTGGATCAAATTCGTAAGCAAGGGAAATCCATGGAGAACGAATTAAAACGCTTGGAGAAATTTTACCAAGAGTTGAAAATTCAAAAAATAGTAAATGAAACCATAGATGATTTAAATAATTTATCCAAAGAACAATTGAATCTTTCTGAGATGAAAAAAGATTTGGATGAACTCAGCAAGCAAAATGAATTGCTTGAGAAATTTGATCAAGATCAAAATAATATCAAAGAAGCAGAAAAGGAGCAAGAGGAATTGGCGGATGAAAAACCTTTGGATACGGAGCAAGAATTACAAAAGGAAATCGACCAATTGATGAATGAAGCAAAAGAGCAACTGCAACAAAAAGAGTCTTTCAAAGCAAATGAAAAGCAGAAGAAAGCAAGTAAAAAACTGAGCGATTTAGCTCAAAAATTGCAAGCTCAAATGGAAAATCAGGATGCCATGGAGTTGGATGTGGATTTGGCGAAATTACGTTTAATGATGGAAGATCTTTTGCAAATTTCATTTGAGCAAGAGCGTTTATTAAAGGTTTTTCGTGCTTCAAATCCGGAAGACCCTGCCTTGAGAAAATCGATACAGGAACAAATCCGACTCGGAGAGACTGCACGATTGGTGCAAGATAGTCTTCAAAGTTTAGCTAAACATTTGATGCCTGTTTCGCAAGTGATTACCAAAGAAGCGGCTGCAATGCGGCAAATAATGGATGAAACTTCCGCAGCAATGAAAGAAAGAAAGTGGCCAATGGTGACCTATCGACAACAAGAAGCGATGGCATCAACTAATCGATTAGCGATTTTGCTTTCTGATCTTTTGAAACAAATTCAAGAACAACAAATACAATTGAAACCGGGTAAGAAAAAGTCGAAATCGAAATCTTCCAAAGGGGAATGGGGTAAAAGACAACAGCAGTTGAATGAAAAACTGCAAAAAATGAAGGAAGGGAATGCTAGTCCATCCAATGAAGAATGGATGAAGTTAGCTGAGGAACAATATCGAATTCGACAAGAAATAGAGCAAAAAATGCAAGAGCTGAATGGTTTACCTGGATTGAATGATTTGCAAAAGTCGCTTCAAAATTTAGCAAAAGAATTAGATAAAAATGAAACTGAATTGGTCAACAAACGCATGAACAATGTTTTGAAAAATCAATTATTGCCTCGGTTGTTAGATGCGGAGAAAGCACTGAAAGAGCAAGGGGAAGATACCAAGCGTGAATCTAAATCTGCCATTCAAAAATGGAAAGAAAATCCACCACCCAATTTAATTCCTTACTTGAAAAAACAAGCCATCAATCGAGATTTGTACCAAAAAATACCTGTTGATTTATTGCCCAAATATCAAGAAAAGGTGTTGAGGTTTTTGAAAGAATAGAGTTGATGTAAGATGTAAGATGTATGATGTAAGAAGAATGTAGAATTGAAAATTATACATAATTTTACGTCTTACATCTTACGTCATACATCATACATCACTCAATCTCCTAGCTGCTTCTAATAACATCTCATCTGTTTTGGCAAAACAGAATCGCAGAATTTTGTCTTCTGGAGGACGTTCATAAAAGACAGAAATTGGGATAGAAGCTACTTTGATTTCTTTAGTTAACCTTTCTGCCAAATCGATATCGTTTTCAGAGCTGATTTCAGAATAATCCATGCATTGGAAAAAACTTCCTTGACTAGGTAATAAGTTCCATCGACTCCCTTTCAAGGCATCAGCAAATAAATCGCGTTTTCTTTGGTAGAAATCAGATAAGCTTAAATAATGATCTGGTTTTTGAAGAATATCTGCCAATACAAATTGCAAAGGTGTCGCGCTGGAAAAAGTTACCCACTGGTGCAATTTTCTGAATTCCGCCGTTAAATAAGGAGGAGCCAAGCAATAACCCATTTTCCAACCTGTTATATGATATGTTTTGCCAAAGGATCCGCAAATGAAGCTTCTTTTGCGCAATTCCTCATTCAAAATAACGGAAGCATGTTGTTGTCCATCAAACACGATATGTTCATATACCTCATCTGATACTAATAGGATGTTTGTTCCTTTGACTACTTCCGCTAAGGATTGCAAATCTTCCATTTCCCAAATAGCTCCAGTTGGATTATGTGGCGTATTAACCATAATAGCCCGTGTTTTTGAACTGATTTTTTGTTTTAATTCATCAAAATCAATTCGAAATCCATTGGATAATTTCAAAGGAATGTGAATAGGAATTCCTCCTGCCAAACGAACAATTGGGTCATAGGCATCATAAGAAGGATCAAACATGATGACCTCATCTCCTGGATGAACACAGCAATGAATTGCCGCAAAAAGTGCTTCTGTCGCCCCTGAAACAACCGTGATTTCTGAGTTGGGGTCTAATTCAACATCATAAAAAGCCGTCGTTTTTAAGCCAATGCTTTTTCGCAATTCTGGAATGCCGGCCATCGGGGCATATTGATTATGTCCTTTGGAATAAAATTGTAACAATTCCTGAATTTCCGGATTGCAGTCGAATCCAGGAAATCCTTGCGAAAGATTTAAAGCATTGTTTTCCAATGCCATTTGAGACATTTTGGTAAAAATCGTTGTTTGAACCGTTGGTTGTTTGGAAGGAAATTGAATCATTTTTTGCTTTTGATGAGCGAATTTAGGTTTATTAATGTTTGATAAAGTAAATTTGTTGAAAAAAATATCTATGCTTGGCTTAAAGCTATCCACAGACCCTCGTTGGGTAAACATTGTTGAAACAAATATTGAAGCAATTTTAACAGATCATGCGTGGTGTGAGCAAAAGGCTGCTACCAATGCTATTTCTATTATTACTCAAAATTCTGAAAGAGCAGAATTGGTTTCAGCAATGATTACTTTGGCACAAGAAGAATTGGATCACTTTGAACAAGTAGTGAATATTATTCAAAAAAGAGGATTGTTTTTTGGTAGAGAAAGAAGAGACAGCTATGTGAATGAGTTGTATAAATTTATGATAAAAGGAGGAAATCGGAATCAATCATTGATAGATCGACTTCTTTTTTCGGCGATGATTGAGGCGCGTAGTTGCGAACGATTTAAGTTGCTTTCAGAAAAAATATCGGATCCAGAATTAGCTAATTTTTACCGTGAATTAATGATTAGTGAAGCAGGGCATTATACCACTTTTCTCAATTTTGCCAGGCAATATGCAGAAAATACAGATGTGGAGGCACGATGGAAAGAGTGGATTGAATACGAAGCGATTGTTATCAAAAATTATGGTAAAGAAGAAACTATTCATGGATAAATAGTGGTTTTAGTAGACACGGAAAGTCGATATAGTGCTTTTTGAAATGTATTGAGTAAAAATATCTCAGGAGTATCTTTATTATTCAAATAATAAAATTATGGCATTAGAGCAAACATGGCGTTGGTTTGGACCCAATGATCCAGTGAAATTGAGTGATGTTCGTCAAGCGGGCGCAACGGGTATCGTAAGTGCATTGCATCAAATTCCTAATGGTCAAGTTTGGGAGCTGGCGGATATTTTGGAACGAAAAGCGATCATCGAAGCAGCTGGTTTAACATGGTCTGTGATTGAAAGTATTCCCATTCATGAGGATATCAAAACCAAAACTGGGGACTATAAAAAATACATTGCTAATTACCAAGAGTCGATTCGGAATGTAGGCAAAGCTGGTTTAAAAACAGTTTGTTATAATTTTATGCCTATTTTGGATTGGACTAGAACGGATTTAGATTTTAGATTTCCAGATGGATCTACGGGTTTAAGATTTGACGCTGCTGAATTTGCGGCTTTTGAATTGTTTTTATTGAAAAGACCAGGAGCGGAGGAGCATTATACAGAAGAGCAAATTGCAAGAGCGAAAAAGTGGTTTGATCAATCGAATGCAGCTCAGCAAGAAAAGTTAATTCGAAATGTCATTGCAGGTCTTCCTGGAAGTGAAGAAAGTTTCACATTGGTGTCTTTTCAAAAAGCATTGGATACTTATCAAGAAGTTGGCGATGCTGAATTGAGGCAACATTTATACGAATTTATTCGTGAAATAGGTCCTGTGGCTGAGGAGGCGGGCGTTAACTTGTCCATCCATCCAGATGATCCTCCTTATCCAATTTTGGGATTACCTCGTGTAGTGAGTACAGAGTCGGATGCAAAGCAATTATTGGCAGCTTATGATAGTTCAGTCAATGGATTGTGTTTTTGTACAGGAAGTTATGGCGTTAGGGAAGACAATGATTTAGTGGGTATGGTGGAGCGTTTGGGGGATCGAATCAATTTTATTCATTTGCGTGCGACCAAAAGAGATGAATTTGGAAATTTTCATGAAGCAGATCATTTAGATGGGGATGTGGATATGTTTGGAGTGATGAAGGCATTGGTTTTGCAACAAAACAAAAGAGAAAAGGAGGGGAGAGTGGATTTAAGTATGCCTTTTAGACCAGATCATGGGCATCGGATGTTGGATGACTTGCAAGAAGGTAAAAAAACGAATCCAGGATATACGGCTATTGGAAGATTACGAGGATTAGCGGAATTACGTGGATTGGAGATGGGGATTCGAGGGATGTTGTAATTCTGATGGATTCAATGTAGATCTTCGAGTAATTATTATGTTGAGAGGAAAATCAGGTAACTGTTTAGAAACATAAGTTTTTAGATAGTAAATCTGGTTTTCTTTTTTTAGGGGGAAATGAGTCCCCTTACCCCCTGCAATTTACGTGTTAAAAAGTTCAGTTGTTTGATAAAATGGTGGTCATAATCATTTTGAAGGAATTTATTGTATATTCAAAATATCTTTTTAACTTTGCACCCCCGTTCGTACGCGAATAAAGATTTAGGTTTTTAAACGCGAGGCAAAGGGATAAAAAAATTTAAAATTTAAACGGTAATTAATTAAAATGCCAACTATTCAGCAATTAGTGCGCAAGGGCCGTGAGCAAATGACTTGGAAATCTAAGTCACCAGCTTTGGATTCTTGTCCACAAAGAAGAGGAGTTTGTACTCGTGTATACACGACTACTCCAAAGAAACCAAACTCGGCTATGCGTAAAGTAGCCCGTGTTCGTTTGACGAACCAAAAAGAAGTTAATGCTTACATTCCAGGTGAGGGTCACAACTTGCAAGAGCACTCGATCGTATTGATTCGTGGTGGTCGTGTGAAAGATTTACCAGGTGTACGTTACCACATCATTCGTGGAGCTTTGGATACTGCCGGTGTATCTGGTCGTTTACAATCTCGTTCGAAGTATGGTGCTAAGCGTCCAAAACCAGGTCAAGCGGCTGCTCCTACAAAAGGAAAGAAAAAGTAATTAATTAGTATTAACAGAAAAATCCAGTATGCCTAGTTAGGGCAGAAGTTGGGTTGAATTTAAAAAATTAACAAAATGAGAAAGGCGAAACCAAAAAAACGCTATATTTTACCAGATCCTAAATTTAGGGATGTATTAGTAACCAAGTTTGTCAATAACTTAATGTACGACGGAAAAAAATCAGTGGCTTTCACTATTTTTTATGATGCGTTGGATAAAGTAGAGGAGCGTACAAAAGAGAATGGCTTAGAGACTTGGAAAAAAGCATTAAACAATGTAATGCCATCTGTAGAGGTTAAGAGTCGCCGTGTAGGTGGCGCTAACTTTCAGGTTCCAACCGAAGTGCGAGCTGAACGTAAAGTAGCGTTAGGAATGAAGTGGTTAATTTTATATGCAAGAAAGCGTGGTGATAAAACTATGATGGATCGTTTAGCTAATGAAATCATTGCAGCAGCTAAAGGTGAAGGTGCAGCGGTTAAGAAGAAAGACGATACGCACCGTATGGCGGAGGCGAACAAAGCGTTCTCTCACTTCCGTTTCTAGTTTTAATCAAAATATTGATTGTAAAAAAGGCTTCAGAAATGAAGCCTTTTTTTGTAAAAGGAGAGATTGTTAGGTAAGAGGTAATAGGTAAAAGGTAAAAGGTAAAAGGTTGTCAATTTTACAAATTCTAAATTTCTTCTCTTTTCTCTTTTCTCTTTTCTCTTACCTCTTACCTCTTATCTCACACTTCCCTACTTTCCCCATAGATTTGACTAT
>JBJTNH010000035.1:0-16386 GCA_046073945.1 Aquirufa sp.
TCTTCTTCAGCAGTCGCTGCTATTACGAGATTAAAAGGAAGATCTTTGGCATCATACAATTCACAAAAAGTGATTATTAGGCAAACCAAACTTGCCCCGGCATCATTGGAGCCCAAGCCAAATAATTTATTTTCAACCTCAGTAGGAGTGAATGGGTCAAAGGTCCATGAGACATTGGGCTTGACTGTATCGTGGTGTGAATTTAGTAAAACGCTTGGTTTTGAAGGATCAAAATACTTGTTTATTGCCCAAACGTTATTTAGGAAACAATGAAAAGGGATTTGTTTTTTCTGAAAAAAATCTTGAATGATTTGTGAAGTACCACTTTCTTCTTTGCTAAAAGAAACTTGGGCTATTAATTGACTTAATAGTTCTTTTGCTTCAAGAAATAGCTTTTCTGTAATCATTATGCTTTTAAAGTTGTCCCTTTGGAAGGGAATTTTAAATTTTTTGCATGCGTAATTTGAACTTCATGAACTCCTTTGGAAATCGCATTAAGCGCATTTTCTAATTTGGGAATCATGCCTGCTGAAACAATACCCTCTTTTTTTAATGCTTCAAATGTTTCCCGATTTATGCTATTTATCACCGAATCATCATTTTCTGGATCCATTAAAACACCTTGTTTTTCAAAACAGTAAATCAAATTCACTTGATAAAATTCGCTCAATGCAATGGCTAAGGCTTGCGCCATGGTATCCGCATTTGTATTCAAGAGTTGACCTTCTTTATTTGCGGTAATGGGTGCAAAAACCGGATGGTAGCCCAACTGAATCAATTGACTCAGTGCTTGTCCATTGATTTTTTCGATATCTCCCACAAAACCATAATCAATGGGTTCAGGATTTCTTTTTTTGCTTATTACCAATCGCCCATCGGGACCTGAAAGTCCAAGCGCATTTTTACCTTTACTTTGCAATTGAGCCACAATCGATTTATTGATCCAGCCCGCATAAACCATACTCACAATCCGCAGACTTGCTTCATCTGTTACTCTTCTTCCCTCGATCATTTGACTCTCAATGCCTAACTCCTTAGCCATTTCAGTGGCAATTTTTCCTCCTCCATGTACTAAAAGGCTAAAGCCTTCTATGGAAGCAAAATCCTGTAAGAATTGTTCCAATTGAGGCGCATTATCAATGACATTCCCACCAATTTTTATAACATTTAATATAGGTTTTTGCATATTGGTTATTTAAAAAAGATAGGGACTTTCCTTTTTCATTTGGGATAAAAGAATTTCTTTGATGACTGTTTGCGCAGCCCAAACTCTATTTCCAGCCTGTTGAATCACGATGGAATGTTCAGAATCTAACACAGCATCTTCCACCACCACATTTCTTCTAACAGGTAAACAATGCATAAATTTAGCATCATTGGTTAATTTCATTTTTTCCATACTAACCATCCAAGCAGGGTCAGAATTCAATATTTTGCCATAATCTTCATACGAAGACCAATTTTTGGCATAAATAAAATCGGCACCCTCAAATGCTTCTTTTGGATCGTAGCAAATTTTAGCATTTCCCGAAAATTCCGGAGCTAATTCATAGCCTTTTGGGTGAGCAATAGTAAAGTCGACATCCGCGTAATTCATCCATTCTGCGAACGAATTGGGTACGCATTGGGGTAAAGCTTTAACATGGGGTGCCCAAGTTAAAACCACTTTTGGACGATCCACTTTTTTGTACTCTTGAATAGTAATTAAATCTGTTAGAGACTGTAATGGATGTCTCGTGGCAGATTCAAGACTAACAATTGGTTTACCGGTATATTTGATAAATTGGTTTAACACTTTTTCCGAATAATCCTCTTCTCTGTTCAATAAACCAGGGAAACTTCTTACTCCAACAATGTCACAATATTGTCCAATGACCGCTGCAGCTTCACTGATGTGTTCTGCTTTGTCACCGTTCATTATTACACCTTCATTCATTTCCAATTGCCATGAATCTGCTCCAACATTCATGACCATCACATCCATTCCTAGATTTTGAGCGGCTTTCTGTGTCGAAAGACGGGTACGAAGGCTGGAATTGAAAAACAATAAACCCATGGTTTTATGTTTTCCCAAAGTGCGATCTGAGTTAGGTGATTTTTTCATTAAGAGAGCTTCTTTTACTAAGTTCTCTAAATTGTAGGCATCTTTAACAGAAGTGAAATTGTACATAAATAGATATGCCTTTTGGCATGTTGTTTTTATAATTTAGCAAAATTACCAAAAGTCTTAGGATTGGAAAGATTTTTGAAGAAATAGTTTTGGCAATAGAAGAGAGAAGAGAGAAGAGAGAAGAGAGAAGAGAGAAGAGAGAAGAGAGAAAATATACATCATACATCTTACATCATACCTCTTACCTCAATTTCTTTTCCCAACAAACCAAAGGCATCACCTCTTCGACGAAAATTTCTCTGCTACCCGTTTTCTCGAAACCATTTTTTATTAGGACTTTTTGGGAACCTTGATTTTCAAGGGGCGTTTCGGCAGTTATAAACTGAAGATCTTTATCTTGAGAAGCCCATTGGATTAAATAGGTAACAGCTTCTGTTGCTATACCTAAATGGCGGTATTTCTGATCAATTACGTAGCCGATTTCTGTTTTTCCTTGATCATTTGGCAAGCCTGAAAAACCAATTCCCCCCACAGAGCAGGATTTTTCTAAGAATTTAATTTCCCAATTTGTGTACCAGAAAAAATCCAAGGGGAATTTGTGTGTCATAGGAAGCCAAAAATTGATCAATGCTTGATTGGTTTCATCTTCATAAAACTTTTCAACCAACCAGGGGTTATGTTTTAAATTCAACGATTTTTCTAAGCCTTCACGTCCTTGTTTATTCCATATTTGGAGCAAAGAATGATCCAAAGGAATAAGTTCGAGTCGAGGAGTTTTGATTGAAATCATTTTGTGGATTCTGTAATAGTCTTGAATTGAACTACAAAATAGAGGTTTTGGTCGCAAAAAAAGAAATTATATATTGATAAGACTGAATTTTGTGTCGGTTTTAAATTTGAATCAAAGAATTCATTCTTACTAATTACCAAAATAAATATGAAAAAATTATTCCTTTTATTATCCGTCCTAAGTATCAATTTGTCTTTATTCGCTCAGATTCCTGGCGGATTTGGTGCTGCACCTAAAAAAGAAGCAGTCATTCCTGGAACTGCACAAGCTGCTCCTAAGGGATCGGCAAAAATTGTAGGATATTTGTTAGACTCATTGGATAGCAAACCTGTTGATTTTGCTTCAGTAGCCTTAATCAATAAAACGACGAATCGCCCAGTAGATGGAGCGCAAGCTGATCAAGTGGGTAAATTTGTTATCAATAAAGTGGCTGTCGGTTCTTACAAATTGGTTATTTCATTTATCGGTTACGAGAGTAAAACAATTTTGGTTGAAGTGGCTTCAAAAAATGATGATCACGATTTGGGAGTAATTAAAATGCAGCCAAGTACTAAAATGTTGCAAGAGGTAACGGTAGAAGGTCAACGTGCCTTGATTGAGGAAAAGGTAGATAGAACGGTATATAATGCGGAAAAAGATCAAACAAACCGTGGGGGAGACGCAACAGATGTCTTGAAAAAGGTACCTATGTTGTCTGTCGATTTAGACGGTAATCCATCCTTGAGAGGAAGTACGAATGTGAAAGTTTTAATCAACAATAAACCTTCTACGATCATGGCATCAAGCATTACAGATGCTTTGAAGCAAATTCCAGCGGATATGATCAAAACAGTAGAGGTAATTACATCTCCATCAGCTAAATACGATGCAGAAGGTTCTGCGGGAATCATTAACATTGTTACTAAGAAAAATACCTTACAAGGTTTGACTTTATCATTTGATTCAAGTGCCGGTATTCGTGGATCTAATTTATCATTAAATGGTAATTTTAGAAATAAAACTTGGGGATTGTCATTAGGTGGATTTGGAAGAACAGAATACAATGTTAATGGGAAATTTGAGAGCACTCAAAAAACTATTTCTAATGGAGTTGAAACTGTCAATCTTCAATCTGCTGAATCTAGACGTCAAGGATTATTTGGAAATTATCAATTGGGATTTGACTGGGATATTAATAAGCGTAACTCTATTACATCCAATGTTCGTTTTGGATTAAGAAACGGAAATAACTGGCAGGATGGTTTAAGTCAAACGAGAAATAATGTGTTGACTAGTTTAAGAAATACGAATTCATTGGATCAATCGGCCAATGTGGACATCAATGTTGATTATACAAGAACTTTTGAAAAGGCTCAAAAAGAATTTTCGATTTTGTCGATGTATAGCCGTAATAACAGAACCAATGATTTTTACAATCAGGTAATGAATCCAAAATCAACAATGAGTGAGATTATTCAATCGTTGAAAAATGAAAACCTTTCTTACAATCAAGAGGCTACGTTCCAGATGGATTACCAAACACCGATCAATAAAATGTCGATGATCGAATTTGGGGCAAAAATTATTTCTAGAGAAGTTACTTCAGATTACCAATCCTTTCAGGCTGGATCAGATGGCGTTTATCAGAAAGTCAATTTAGCTTCATTACCAAGCAACGTTTTTGATTATAATCAAAACATTTGGGGAACTTATGGTTCTTATACTTTAACAACTAAAAATAAATGGAGCATTAAGGCGGGAGGACGTTTTGAGCACACAGATATTACAGCAGATTTTAAAAATAAAGAATCGAATCAAAATACAGTTATTCCATCTTATGGAGTATTTGTTCCAAGTTTGAATTTTTCTAAATCATTTAAATCAGGTACATGGCGTTTTAGCTTTAATCGCCGTATTCAACGCCCAGGAATTGAGAACTTAAATCCTAACGTGAATGCAACGAATCCTTTGAATATTTCAGTGGGTAACCCTAATTTGGCTCCTGAATACACCAATAATTACGAAGTTTCATACAGTAAATTTGTTAAGCAAACCTATATTTCTTCTTCCTTTTTCGTGAGAAATACAACGGGTGCGATCAGTAGAATTCGTCAAGTGATTGGAGATGTTATCAAGACTACTTCAATGAACATTGGAAATGAAGATGCTTATGGATGGAACCTTAATTTGAATGTGAATTTATCTAATAAATTGATGTTAGGTGGAGGCGGCGATTTGTCTTATATGGTTTTAGCTAACAACAATCCAGATCCATTATTGAATGCTAAAAATGAAGGTTTGCAATCAAATTTTAGAATTTTCAGTAATTATAACATTGGAAATGGCTGGGGCGCTCAAGTATTTTCTTTTTATCGAGTTAACCAAGTTCAATTACAAGGCTCACAAGGTGGATTTGGAATGTATAGCTTGAGTTTCAAGAAAGACTTTAAAAACAAAAAAGGAAGTATTGGATTTGGGGCAGAGAATTTCTTAACTCCGAATGGTTTTGTGATGCGTAATGAAACCAAAACAGCTACCTTATATCAATTGTCTGAGAATACCATGCGAAACATGAATTTCAAAATTAATTTCTCTTACCGTATTGGAAAAATGAGTTTTGGACCAACTAAGAAAAAGAAATCTGTTTCTAACGACGACACAAAAGATGGTGGTGATGCTACCCCAGCACCTGCTGCTCAACCTATGATGATGCCTGGAATGGGCGGTGGTCGTATGGGTGGAGGAGGCGGAGGCTTCGGCGGTCCGAGATAGAAATTTTGATGTAAGATGTATGATGTAAGACTCTGCTTTTCTTAGTTCTTACATCATACATCATACATCATACATCTTACATCTTTTCTATTTTTTCACCCTATTCTTTTCATCTTCCAATCCCGTACTTCTTTGTCTTTCGCTTTTGATTAAGCTATTTCCAAATCGATAGGCAAAGTTGAGTCTGAAAACTCTAGAGTCATTTTTAGGCCGAACAATGACGTCTAGATCAGCATATTTAATCGTTACTTCTGGATTACTTGTGTAGAGAATATCTTGTGCATTCAATCGAAGCGTAGCTCGTTTGTTCATCATTGTTTTTTGAATTCCGACATTCAATGCTCCGCCTGCACCAAAAACAAAGGCACTTTCTAGTCCTCCTGAAAAATAATTTCCACCAATTTCAAATTTATATTCTTTGGGTAAAGTGAAAGTATGATTACTAGCAATGTAAAACATGTTTTTTGTTGTATTGATGGGATTACTTGCCAGCTTTCCAATTAATTGTGCTTGATTGATGAAAATATCTGTATTGCAAGTCCACCAATTTTTAATCGGAATAGGTAATGAAAATCCGAGGCTATACGTAGTTCTTTGGGCTAAATTGGCGGTTGTTTGGTAGGTTCTCCTCGTTTCTGTGTCTTGTTTTAATAATTGCGTGATGACTTGGTCAGTTACGCTATATCCCAATGTTGTAGAAATGCCTCCTTGATAGGTATGGCTTAGTTCAAACGAATTGGTTAATTGAGGCATTAATAGTGGATTTCCTACGTTGTAAGTATAATTATCGATATAAAAGACAAATGGATTTAAATCTGAATAACCTGGTCGGTCGATTCTTCTAGAATAATTAAAGCCCAAACTATGGTTTTTTCCAGCATCATATTGTAAAAATGCACTTGGGAAAAGTTGTGCATAATTTCGATGAAAGGATGAATCTGGTTGATTGATATAGGCTTTCGAAGTACCATTTGCAATGGTTATTTCACCTCTTAAACCTAATTGGTAGCTAAATTTTCCAATCTTTCTTTCTGAGTTGATGTATCCAGCGTGAATTTGTTCCGAATAAATAAATCGATTCGCCTGCTCTGCTAAAAAATTATAATTGTTTTCGTATTCTGTTTTTCCTCTGAATTGCAAATCATTGTCAGTTTTTACATAAGATGATTTAATTCCTAATCCCCATTTTGCTTTCCAAAAGCTAGGAATTGAATAGTCTGCCTTTAATGAATATTGATCGATATTCGACAAAGAATTGACTCGGATGATGGTATCAGGAATGATTTTAGTGAAATCGCCATACATATAGGATGCGATATAGTCATTTTGATTATCGTAATTGAATTTAGCATAATCTAAATCTACCGTTATTTCTCTGCCAGTTGTATCAAAACTATGCTTGAAATTGAAATTAGTTGCATAATTGTAATTTGGCATTTGGAAAGAGTTATAAGTATTGGTTCTGGTTAATACTTTGCCTGCATCATTGGATTGCACTGTTTCGTTTAATCCATTATTCAGTTTATCTAATGTATAAGCGCCTGATAGTAATATTCCAAATGTTGTTTTGGTCGAATAATACCAATCGATTCCTGTTTTGATTTGTGCATTTTGATTTTTATTTGGGTAGCTAAAATGTTGTTCAAATTGTTCTTTTTGAGCAGGAAACTTTCTTAATAAATAATTTTTTTCCATCATGGGTCTTGATCCTGCAGAAGCATTTCCAAATACATTCCAAGCATTTTTTCGATAATTCAAATTTAAACCAAGTGCTTCTCGGGCATAAAATCCTTGTGCATAGGTGATATTGGCTGATCCATTCATCCCAATATTGGCATTCTTTTTTAGTTTGATATTGATTAAGCCACCTGTTCCTGCCGCATCGTATCTAGAGGAAGGATTCGACATGATTTCTAATTGTGAAATTTGATCAGCAGGTAGGTTTCGTAAATAATTAGCTAATTCTGCTCCAGTTAAATAAGATATTTTGCCGTCAATCAATACTTTGGCGCCAGATTTACCTTTGATACTAATGTTT
This sequence comes from Aquirufa sp., assembly GCA_046073945.1. GTDB lineage: Bacteria > Bacteroidota > Bacteroidia > Cytophagales > Spirosomataceae > Aquirufa. Next base: position 7,690 of record JBJTNH010000035.1, read on the forward strand.
CCATCTTTATCAACTATAATGCCAGGTGATCGCTCTAGAAGTTCTAATGTAGTGTTTCCAGCAGCCAATGCCGAATTCTCTACATTAACGATGGTCTTATCTAATTTTCGTTCAATCAAAGGTTTGGCAGCACTGACTTTTACTTCTTGTAAAATTGTAGTTGAATTGTTCAAAATAATATCCCCCCAATTGAGTTGGCTGATTGGACTTATTTCTACTGATTTAATTTCTTTTGGTGAAAACCCAGTTGCTTGAATTTTGAAATTGAATTGTCCAGCTGGAATTTTTTCAGCTTTGAAAAACCCATTTTCATCACTTATAAAGCCTTTTATGCTAGTAGAATCTGTTGATTTTTTGATTAGAATCGTTGCAAATGGAATAGCTTGTTTTTTATTATCCTTAACATGGAAACTGATGCTATTTTGGGCTTGTGAATTAAATAGGATAATTGATAAAAATAGTAAACTGAGAATTACTTTCATTGGGCGGATTGAATAAAAGGGATAATTAAAATTCATAAGATGTATTTCAAAATAAAAGGTTGCATTATTTTGAAACAAAAGTATTTGATGTACTTTGTATTACATAGTACCTTGTGACGAGTGGAGAATATTCGTTACAAACGATATTTTAATTCTCAATTCCCAAAAATATTTTATTTCTAGATTTTTTCTAAAATCTTTTCAGCGATATGGATGCCTTCGTCAATAACAACTTTATTGTTGATTCCATCATAATATCCATAAAGATGTAAAATATCATAAGCGTTATTCAATAAATTTTGCATTTCACGATCTTCCATCTTTGATAATTTTGTTTTATAATCTTTGATGTTTTTTCGTTGATATTTACCTTTTTGTATTGCTTCGTTTTTTTGATGGAGATAGGTGTCTATAGCAATTAGAACAGCATTGTAGGCAGTTCCACAAGCCATTTTTACATATTTAGTGTCGTCATAAAATGAGCCGTTAGGTAGAGCTTTTGTGGCTAATATTTCTTTTGCATTAGCTAAATAACGTGCAGCTTCTAGTTGAGATTTTTTTGGATTTCGCATATAATTATATTAGTGTTCCGCAAAATATAATTTTGTAATGGAAAAACCAATGCAGTAAATTGATAAAATTAGGCTTTCAATATGATTTCCAAATGTGCCAAATGATGCATAGAGTGCCAGGCGTAAATTCCCAATACACGATCAAGCGGGTAAGTAATTCCCCTTGTTGGATGAAAATAGGTTTTTTTCCAGTCCTCTTCTTGCAAAGTATTTAGTAAATAGACCCATCTTGCATGAAGCCCTTGAATTCCCAAAATCGACATTTCAATAGGAGCTTGCTGACCATCACTTAAAATTGCATAAGCATTTTCATTATAATCCTTTATTTCTGGATTTTCTCCTTCTGTTAAGGCTGCTTTAATCCGAACATAGCAATGAATATGACTATCAAATAAATGGTGGATAACTTGACGGGCTGTCCAACTTCCTTCTCTGTAGGGCGTTTCTAGCTGTTTTTCTGTCAATTGACCAGCAACATTTTGTAATTTTTTAGGGAACTCACCCAGAATCTTTATCCACTCCGAACGGATTTCTTCAGTGATAACTTCTGGTGCAGCAAATCGGCCTATGGGGTATTGAAGTGGGTTGATTTCCATGAATTATACGTTAGAAATAGTGAAAAAGTTGGTAATACTTGCAGCATTTTGTCGAGTATTGGCAATCAAAGGGTGAACTCCTTTTTTAATGGTTTCCATCATCTCTTTTGCAGAGTCTTTGGATAGTTGAGCCATATTAAGAGTATATTCTACTTCGCCTTCCTCTACTTCCATGGGTGTTGTTACTTTAAATTGAATATTACCCAAAGCGGCTAATTCGTTCGCTTTCATTTTTGCCTTTTGAAAACTTAATTCTAAAGCCTCTTCGTTTTCGCCAGAAATCTCAATGTTTATGCAATCTTTGGAGCGTTTCTCTTCTAAAATACTTTCGATCTGTTGATCTAGTTTTTCCAACAATAAGCGGAAAGAATGGTAATTTTTACCCGATCTCATTCGTTCCCTAACAGATTGACGTATAAAATAGGTTAGCGAGTCTGTTACATTCAAGCCAATTTCAGCCATTTGCTTGAAGATCAAAGAACTCGGCGACATCCCCGGAATGGTATTAGGGTCATGAAGCACTACTTGTCCTTCCGAGGTTAAAAAGCCATCAATTCGGGTACAAACACCAAAACCAAGATCTTCAAAGGCTTTTTTAACTTGTGTTTGAATTTCGTGTAAGTGCGGAAGCGTCGCGTCCATAGGAATTCGTTTCCGAGTAGCTTTGGATTTATATTTTGCATTGAAATCGAAGACCTCAATGCTATCATCTATCACTATTTCTGTAGGAGGTAAGGCAACAGCTTCGCCTTTTGGAGTTTGGATGACTCCGCAACTAAATTCATTTCCATTGACAAAAGATTCCAATAAAATCGCATCTTCGGAATGGACAGATTGAATACTTGCTTTGGTAACTGTTTGCTGGAAATAGGCTTCTAAATCAAAAAGTAAATCACTCGGATGAAGATATATTTTCTTTTGAAATACTACTGGAAAACCAATTCCTTCATCCAAATTAACCATTTTTTGAAGAAGCGTTATTTTATCTTCTTGTGAATATTGTAACCAACTTTCACGGTATATTTCTTGACAAAATAGACATTTTTTGATGGCTTGATCAAAATCTTCCAATGAATCTTTTTTTACAAATGCCAATCCGATGGAAGATCCTTGGTGTGGCGCTTTTGCAACAAATGGAATGCCTATTTCTTTTTTTATTTGTTCAAATAAGGTTTCTCGACCATATTTTTCGTAATCGTCTCTTTGTAAAACAAAATATTTCTTCTCTAACCCTACGCTTTTTTGAAGCCATTCATTTTGTTTCGATTTATCAATTCCAATAGCCGATCCTAAGATACTCGGACCAGAATAAGGAATTCCATACCATTCTAATAATCCTTGAATGCTTCCATCCTCGCAACCAGGACCATGCATAGCAATGAAGGCGAAATCGAAATAAGTTGAAAATTCTTCTGGACTTATTCTTTGCCCTATGCTTGCAATTATTTGGGAATAATCTTCCTTAGAAAGTTCATCTAATGATTCAATATAAACGGAAAATGGAGCTTTTTGATAGGAGGTAGGTGGATAGAAATCTCTGATTGATTCTTGAAAAAGTAATTCTTCTTTGATCAATATAAAATTCCCCAATCCATCTACAAACACAGGTATAGGTTGAAAAAGGGCTTTATTGATGTGAGCCATCGCTGTTTTACCACCAGCAAAACTGATTTCTCTTTCTCTAGCAGGGCCTCCAAAAAATATTCCAATGCGCATATGTAAGCTGTTTTAAAATCTTTGACTAACATCTTCTACCGAAGAAACTTCAGGTACTTCTCTACGAATGGCTTCCTCAACGCCAGCCTTGAAAGTCATGGCAGACATATTGCACGATTTACAAGCACCCAATAAATTGAGTCGAAGAATATTTTCATCTGTAATTTCCACAATTTCCACATTTCCACCATCGGCAATCAGATAAGGCCTGATGCTATCTAATGCAGATTGAATTTTTGTATACAAAGGATGATTTTCCATTTTACTTATTAATTGTTGGGTGCTTTGGAATTGGTAATCGCAATTTGTTGAGCTAAATTTTCGGCGATATTTTTAAAAGCAGTGGCACTTGGACTTTCCGCAGATGCAATAGGTTTACCTTCATCTCCTGCTTCTCTGATGGCTTGAATAAGTGGAACTTCTCCTAAAAATGGCACTTTGTATTTGTCAGCCAAGGATTTACCCCCATCTTTTCCAAACAAGTAGTATTTATTGTCAGGTAATTCCTCTGGGGTAAAATAGGCCATATTCTCAACCAAGCCTAAAATAGGGACATTGATCCCTGCTTGTTTGAAAAATTGTAATCCTTTAGTCGCATCTGAAAGAGCTACTTTTTGTGGAGTTGTAACAATTACCGCACCTGTCAATTTGATTAATTGAACCAAGGTTAAATGTATATCTGACGTTCCTGGAGGTAAATCGATTAACAAATAATCTAATTCATCCCAATTGGTATCTCCAAAAAACTGACGAAGCGCCTGGGTCATCATTGGACCTCTCCAAGGCACAGGACTTTCGGTGGGAGCTAAAAAGCCCATAGAAATCATTTTAATCCCGTATTGTAAAATTGGTTGAATTCTATTTTTACCATTTACTTCTTGAACCAAAGGTTGCATATCCTCAGCGCCAAACATAACAGGAATGGATGGCCCAGATATATCCGCATCTAAAATTCCCACTTTAGCTCCTGAATTTTTCAAGGCCATGGCTAGGTTGGCAGTAACGGTCGATTTTCCAACTCCTCCTTTGCCAGAGGCCACAGCTATGACATTTTTTACTCCAGGAATCAATGGATCACTTTGTTGCAAACTAGTTACTTCAGCCGTCATATTGATGACAATTTTCAAATCTGGATGAACCAAATTTTTAATCGCATTTTCACAATCTTGACGGATTTTTTCTTTCAAAGGGCAAGCGGGTGTAGTTAAAACCACTGTAAATCGCACTTCGCCTACTCCTAATTCAATATCTTTAATCATTCCCAAGCTGACCAAATCTTTTTTAAGATCAGGTTCTTGAACTGTACTCAAGGCGCCAAGAATGATTTCTTTAGTTACACTTAATTCTCCCATATTCGATTTTTCCTTTCAAACCTCAAATATACGGTATTTTGAAATTCTTTTTCCATTCCAATTAACTAATCGGTAAAATTCTCGACTTTATGATTTCTTCTGTTTTTTCAATCGTTAAATGGGAATATTTTGTCTTGATTTCATCTAATATCTTTTCTAGTAGCGCGTTTTGAATCGCTTGTTTTTCGGGATGTGCTCTGTGATGAATGCTGGACAAATAATTATTCCAAATTTTATCAATGTTCAAAAGTTCTTCGTTGAAATAAGTGGCGATAAATCGTTCCCAAATTATGTGAATGGCTGTTTCATTCGGATGAATCAAATCAGGACCATAATACCGATAATCTCTTAACTCATCCATCATGATTTCATAGGCAGGGAAATAATGGACAAAGTTTAATTCTCGACAAATTTCATCAGCCGCGAGTCGCAAAGTTGATTTAGAAACCGAATTTTCCATCATTCCGTCTTTGGTATGTCGAACAGGCGAAACAGTTAAAATGATATTTAATTGAGGATTTAGTTTTTTTAATTTCTTGAAAAAGGAAAGATTTTCATTTTTGAGTTCTTGTACACTACTTAATTTTTTTTCGAATAGAGAATTAGCTTGTTTGTGACAATTAGCTATTGGTCTTTGTAGATTTTTGTCAAAATAGTAAAAAGCAGTTCCCCAGGTAATAATCAACCAATTGGCTTTTTGAATAAAAGATGAGGTCGATGCTTGAATATCCTGCAATTCATTTTTCAATTTTTCTGCCGATGATGAAGTGAATTGTGAATGAAAATCTGGATGAACAAAAAAACCATTTTGATTGATTAATTCTTCTTTTCTGATTTTCGTTGTTTCTAAACTTCTTTGAATCGAATTAGGATGAAATAAAGTTCCATAAGGTTGATTTAAGATGTTTATTGGTAATTTTTCCAGGAGGTTACCTATGTTTTCTGAAAAACAAGAACCTATACTTAAAATAGTATCAGAATGATTTATTTTAGTTGGTGATTCTGGAATGGGAATGGAAGTCATCAACTTCATGCTTTTTTTTCTGCAATTTACAATAATTTAGAATTTGAAATTGAAGGATTTCAATTCTAAATTATACATTCTTAATTTTTAATTCTTTATTAACCATTTTGCATGCTTACTATTATTAGTTTTGTCTGAAATCAATATATTTGAAGTTTACAAAGTAGAATGCATTCATATAAAATTGAAATATGTCAGAAATTGGAGCTGAGCGTGCGCGATTAAAAACGAGAGACGATAATAAAGGTTGGAAGAAATGGGGACCCTATTTGACTGAACGTCAGTGGGGAACTGTTCGTGAAGATTATTCCGAAAGTGGTTATGCCTGGGGATCTGTTACTCATGATATGGCAAGATCAAAGGCTTATCGTTGGGGAGAAGAAGGAATCGGGGGAATTTCTGATAATAAACAACATGTGTGCTTTGCGTTTTCTTTTTGGAATCATCGTGATCATATTTTGAAAGAACGTTTTTTTGGATTAACACCAGCGGAATCCAACCATGGTGAAGATGTAAAAGAACTCTATTATTATCAAGATTCAACGCCAACACATTCCTACCAAAGGATGTTGTATAAATATCCTCATCAAACTTTTCCTTACCAAAAACTGATTGATGAAAGTCAAAAAAGGAGTCGATTAGAGCCTGAATACGAGTTGATGGATACGGGCATTTTCGATAAAGACGAATATTTTGATATCGTGATGGAATATGCCAAAGCCGATGAACAAGATATTTTGATTAAAGTGACTGTTCATAATAAATCGAAAGTTGCTGCGCCAATTACTGTATTACCTACGATTTGGTACAGAAATACTTGGTGTTGGGGCTATGAGAATTATCAATATAAACCCATTTTAACGGGAGTTGGACATTCATTCATTGAAGTAGATCATCGTTCAGTTGGTCGATTTAAATTATATGCTGAAAATGCGGAGGAATTTTTGTTTTGTGACAATGAGACCAACAATGAACGTTTGTATCATTCTGCTAATCCAAGCCATTTCACAAAAGATGGTATCAATGAATATGTCGTTAATAAGAAAAAGGGGGCAGTTAATCCCAATCATATAGGTACAAAAGCATCTGTTAAATATTCTGATAAAATTCCAGCTGGAGGTAAAAAAGAATATCGTTTACGTTTTTCTGCTCAAACGCTACGTCAACCTTTTGAGGATTTTGATCAAATATTTGAACAAAGAATCAAAGAGGCCGATGAGTTTTATGATGAATTACATGGCGATTTAAAAGAGGAAAGTTTGAAGAAAATTCAACGTGAATCTTATGCTGGAATGCTTTGGACCAAACAATGGTATTATTACAATGTTTTTGAGTGGATCAAAGGAGATCCTGCCATGCCTAAACCACATGCTAGTCGAAAAGCAGGTAGAAATAGCACTTGGAGGCACATGTATGCTGCCAATATTTTATCGATGCCAGATAAATGGGAGTATCCATGGTTTGCAGCTTGGGACCTCGCTTTTCATACCATTCCTTTGGCGCGCTTGGATCCAGATTTTGCCAAAAGACAATTGGCCGTAATTCTGCGCGAATATTACATGCATCCGAATGGCCAAATTCCAGCTTATGAATGGTCGTTTTCCGATGTGAATCCTCCTGTTCATGCATGGGCTACATGGAAGGTGTATGAGATCGACAAACAAATGAATAATGGGGTGGGAGATCTCACTTTTTTAGAGCGGATTTTCCATAAATTATTGTTGAATTTTACTTGGTGGGTTAATTTAAAAGACGAAGGGGGAAATAATATTTTTGGGGGTGGTTTCTTGGGGATGGATAATATTGGGGTATTCGATCGTTCTGCTACTTTACCAACTGGAGGTCACTTAGAACAGGCGGATGGTACAGGTTGGATGGCCATGTATAGTTTAAATATGTTGCGAATAGCTTGTGAGATATCTTTGGAAAAACCCGTTTACCAAGATATGGCCTCTAAGTTTTTTGAGCATTTCTTGCATATTGCGGGCGCCATGCAAAACATGGGTGGAGAGAAGTTGAATCTATGGGACGAGGATGATCAGTTTTATTATGATATGTTGCACAAAGAAGATGGTAGCGCGATGTTATTAAAAGTGCGTTCCATGGTAGGCCTAATTCCCTTGTTTGCCGTAGAAGTTATTACCCATGATTTGTTGGACAAATTACCACAGTTTAAACGTCGAGTGGAATGGGTGTTGAATAATCGACCTGACTTGGCTAATCTTATTTCTCGGTGGTATGAACCAGGAAAAGGAGAAAGTAGATTATTGTCTATTTTACGTGGACATCGTATGAAAATGATCATGAAAAGGATGTTTGATGAGACCGAATTTCTTTCTGATTTTGGAATTCGATCGATGTCTAAATTTCATAAAGAAAATCCATATAAATTTAGTTTTGATGGAGGAACCGTTCAGGTGGATTATACTCCAGCAGAATCTACCGGTGAAATGTTTGGAGGTAATTCCAATTGGAGAGGACCGATTTGGTTTCCAATGAATTATTTATTGATTGATTCCTTGAAGAAATTTTCTGACTATTATGGTTCGGATTATGAAGTGGAATATCCCACTAATTCAGGAAGTATGGTCAATATCAAAACTGCCGCAGAAGGAGTTTCCAAACGTCTAATTGATTTGTTTTTACCGAATAAAGACGGACAAATTCCTATGTACGGTGAATACGAAAAAATGCAAAAAGATCCTGAATTTCATGGCTCTAATTTGTTTTTCGAATATTTTGATGGAGATACTGGTAAAGGTTTAGGAGCGAATCACCAAACAGGTTGGACAGGATTAATTTCAGAAATAATACATCAATTACATCATAAAAAATGACACCAGAAGAAAGTTTTTCAAGTTTAGGATTAGCATTGCCACCAGCACCTAAACCTTTAGGCGTTTATAAGCCGGGTTTACAGCTGGGTAATTTATATTATGTTTCAGGGCATGGTCC
>JBJTNH010000036.1:0-18742 GCA_046073945.1 Aquirufa sp.
GATTCTAAAATGGGTTTACAAGCTCGTTTAATGTCTCAAGCATTACGTAAATTGACAGGTACCATCAATAAGACGGGATGTTGCTGTATTTTTATCAATCAATTAAGAGATAAAATTGGAGTGATGTTTGGTAGTCCAGAAACAACAACTGGTGGTAATGCATTAAAGTTTTATGCTTCTGTTCGTTTAGATATTAGACGTGCAGGTCAAATAAAAGAAAGTGCAGACTCGATTACAGGAAATAGAACACGTGTTAAAGTAGTGAAAAATAAATTGGCACCTCCGTTTAAAGTGGTTGAATTTGATATCATGTATGGGGAAGGAATTTCTAAAGCAGGTGAAATTCTTGATTTGGGAGTTGACTTAGGAGTAATTGATAAATCAGGTTCTTGGTTCTCCTATAGCGGAAACCGTTTGGGACAAGGAAGAGATGCTGTAAAGGATTTAATTAAAGATAATCCAGAGTTGATGGAAGAATTAGAAGCTAAAATCAAAGAAAAGATTAAAGGCGATGATTCTGTTCTATTGGATAAGGAAGGTGGATCAGTAGAATAATTTTTTTCTGATTGTTTCATTAAAAAAAGCTTCTAATTTTTAGAAGCTTTTTTTAATGAGTAGCAATATTGAATTTGTTGAATAGTTTTTTGACTGTTTTTTCTACAGATTTATCTGATTCCATGGCTTCTGAAATAGATTGTACTGCATGAATTACCGTACTATGATCTCTTCCTCCAAAGTGATAACCAATCGATTTAAGTGGTAAATTGGTCAGCTCTTTCAACATAAACATGGCAACTTGACGCGGAAATACATTTTCCTTTTTTCTGCATTTGCCTTTTAATGTATCCAAATGCACATCAAAATGATTTGTAACGGCATCTAAAATATTTTCAACACTTAATTCTTTTTCTTGATCGTTTACAATACTTTTTAAGGTGGATTTTGCTAACTCTATATCAATTTCTTTTCTTGTCAATGAAGCTTGTGCCATCAAAGAAATAATAACACCTTCCAGCTCTCTTACATTTGTTTGAATAGAATGAGCCAAATATTCCAAAACATTTATGTCTATTTGAATTCCATCATCCTGTAATTTCTTTTGAATAATAGCAATTCTCGTTTCAAAGTCGGGCTGTTGTAAATCGGCAGTTAAGCCCCATTTAAATCGACTCAATAATCGATCTTCCATACCAACTAAATCTCTAGGAGCTCTATCTGAGGAAAGAATGATTTGTTTACCAGATTGATGCAAATGATTGAAAATATTGAAAAATGTTTCTTGTGTTTTCTCTTTTCCTGATAAAAACTGTACATCATCAATAATCAAAACATCAACTTGTAGGTAGAAATTAGTAAATGCTTCTATGGAATTGTTTCTGATAGCATTCACAAATTGATTAGTGAATTTTTCCGTTGAAACGTATAAAATGAATTTCTCTGGATACTGATCTTTTATTTGATTACCAATAGCTTGAATTAAGTGCGTTTTACCTAAACCAACACCTCCATATATCATTAATGGATTGAAAGCGGTTAATCCGGGTTTGTTAGCTACAGCTAACCCTGCTGCCCTTCCTAATCGATTACAATCTCCTTCAATGAATTTGTCAAACGTATATTTTGGAATTAAATAAGAATCTAATTCAAGTGAATCTAAATCTTTGAATTGAAACGGACTTTTTGCAGGAGTATTGTCTTGGTTGTATTCTTTTTTATGGTTTTGCTGATTTACTGTAGGTAAATTAAATGTCAAAGGAGGGTTTTTACGGTCACCTTTATCAACAACAATGGAATATTCTAATTTTCCATGTCTTCCTATTGCAAAATCAATCGCTTTTCTTAAAACAGATACATAGTTCTCTTCTAACCACTCATAAAAAAATTGAGAAGGTACCTGAATAGTTAAAGTATCATTCTGGAATTTAAGAGGAACGATGGGTGCAAACCAAGTTGTGTAACTTTGATCTGACAAATCATTTTTGATGATTATCAGACATTTGTTCCACAATTCTTTTACTTCAGTTTGCATTAAAATAGTTAAAAAAAACAAAAAAAATACCGACATTCTTGCAAAAAACTAATTTGCTAGATTGCTTTAATTATTAAAAATTCTATAAGCCTTTGTTTGAAAGAAATTAGAAATTTTTTTCTTTAGTGGGGAAACAAAAATAGTAAAATTCGATGTCCTTGCAAATTTAAAATTCAATATTTTTTAACTTTTTTTTGCAAAAAAAATGAACAAAAATTTGGAACTAAAAATTGTTCAATTTTATTAGTGTTTAAAGGTTGATTAACTTAAAATAGTAATAGATTTTTTTTGAATATTTTTTTAAATTTTTTTTGATAATTTTCTTCTAATTTATAGTCTTATTTTTCTAATTTATTTTTAAGTCATTGATAGTCAGATTGTTGCTTTGTTATTTTGGATTATTAGAATGAGGCTCTCTAAATAATTACTTTTAAAGATTTTGGTGAAATGTTAATTTTGTTTTCTTCCTGTTCTATAAATAGATTTTCACCATCCAAGTGCATAAGTGTACCAATTTTTGTCTTAAAATAATATTCATTTTGAATATCAATCTTTACTTTACTGTGTTCAGGTATATTTTTTAAAAATAGTCTGATTCCAAGTTCTCCTATTTGAAGAAAATTCAATGGTTTTATCTGTATTACCTCAAATAACCCATCTTGAATATCAGAATATGGGCTAATAAATGCATTGTTTCCAAATTGATTTGCGTTTGCGAAAGTTAGAGAGAATAATTCATGATTATTTTCTGACAAATCATTGATTTGAATTGATTGATATTTGAGAACTGATTGAAATGTAGATTTGATATAATTGATGAGTCCTCTTTTTTTTCCTTTTGCAAATTGGTGTGCAACAACTGCATCAAATCCAATTCCAGCCGTACAAAAAAATGGCCTATCATTAAAATGAACTACATCTATTTCAACAACTCTGCCCAACAAGCATTTTTCTAATGCCTTATTGAAGTTAATGGGTATTTTTAAATGTCTCGCTAAACCATTTCCAGACCCTAAAGGAATGATGCCTAATGGAATTTCTTGGTTGACAAGTTGGGACGCTACTTCATTGATTGTTCCATCGCCACCAATGACAATTATTTTTTCAGCATTTTGCTCAATTGCTTCACGGGTTAATTGCTTAGCATGGTTGATGTATTTCGTAAAATGTAGTACTGAATTTGTTATTGATTTTAATTCATGTATTATTTTTTCTTTGTTGGAAGAGCTTTCGCTACCAGAATTAGGATTGAAAATAATATGAATCATTTTAATATTGAATTTTGTGGTAAATTTAGGTTCAATATTTTAATTAAATAAATTATATGTTAAAAATAGGGGATAAGTTTACTCTTGAATTTTCATTTACCCAAAATCAAGTAAATGATTTTTGTAAGATTTCTGGTGATTTTAATCCATTGCATTGGGATGAAGAATTTGCTGCTTCTACACCGTTTAAACGACCAATTATACATGGAGCCTTGGTCTCAAGTGTTTTTTCAAAAGTAATGGGTATGGATTTTCCAGGAAAAGGAAGCATTTATTTAAAGCAAATTTCAGAGTTTAAACGTCCTTTATATGTTGGGCAAAATTATAACGCCGTTTTTGAAATTGAATCGATCAATGAAGGCAAACATACAGCTGAGATTAAAACGCAAGTTTTTGAATTAGAAAGAGGAAAATTAATGGTAGAAGGGCTTGCTTCGGTAATGAATACGGAACTTTTCTAAACTAAAAAAGCCCGAAATTTTCGGGCTTTTTTATGTATAAAATAGTAAAATACTATTTTGATGCATTTTTCTTGTTTTGTACTTCAGTACGAATTTCTTGTGCCAAAGTTTTTAATTGCTGTAAGCCACCTCTTACACGTGTACCTGCTGCTTGGTTACCTTTATCATAGAATTTTTCGAAATCTGATTCCAATGACATAATTAGGTCTTTTACTTCTGCAAATCTGCTCATAATAATTTGAATTTTAGGTTTTAAAAAAATTAGATTGTCTTTTTCGCTGTTTGAAGCGTTTATAAAGCGAAATTTAGTAAAAAACTTTACGCTCACAAATTATTTAGTACAAAAAAGATAAAAAAATGTTAAAAAAGTGAAAAAAAATCTAAAATCCCCCTAAAACGAGCAATTATTGCTTATAATATCCTGCTTTTAATCTTTTTTGAACTTCAGCAAAACATTCAGTCGTGTAATTGATATCTTCTATTGTATGTGAAGAGGTCGGAATGATTCTCAACATAATTTGACCTTTAGGTACAACAGGATAAACGACAATACTACAGAAAATTCCCATATTTTCACGTAAGTCCCTAACCAATGTAGTTACAGCAGCAATGTCATAATCTCCATGTAAAAATACTGGAGTAACTGGAGATGTTGTTTCTCCAATGTCAAATCCTTTTTCTATTAAACCCTTTTGAAGTGCCTTTACATTTTCCCATAATTTTTCTCTTAATTCAGGATGCTTTTTGATTAATTCCAATCGCTTCATTCCACCTATTACAAATGGCATAGGAAGTGCCTTAGCATAAGTTTGAGAACGCATATTATATTTCAAATACATGATAATATCTTTTGGTGCTGCAACAAAAGCACCAATAGCAGCCATGGATGTAGCAAATGTTGAAAAATATAAATCAATTCCCTCTGTACAATTTAAATGCTCACCAACACCTCTTCCGTTAGCACCCATTGTTCCAAATCCATGAGCATCATCAACCAAAAGTCTGAAATCGAAATCTTTTTTCATTTCTACAATCTTATCCAAAGAACCTACCTTTCCAGACATTCCAAATACACCCTCTGTGATTACAAGGATTCCTCCTCCAGTTTCTTTTGTTCTGTTAGTAGCTCTTTCTAGATTCTTTCTCAATGAATCCATATCATTGTGATTAAACTTGTAGTAATCACCCATTTTTGCTTTGTGTAATCGAATTCCATCAATTAAACATGCATGTGATTCCGCATCATATACAATAATATCTCTATGATCAACCATACATTCTATAATTGACATTACACCTTGGTAACCATAGTTTAATAAAAAGGCATCTTCCTTTCCAACAAATTCAGCTAACTGTCTTTCAAACTCCTCATGTTCGTTGGTATTTCCAGACATCATTCTTGCTCCCATTGGATATGCTAAGCCATATTTGGCAGTTGCATCAGCGTCAGCTTTTCTAACCTCTGGGTGATTCGCTAGTCCTAAATAATTATTTAGAGACCAGTTCAACATTTCTTTTCCCATGAATGTCATTCTTGGACCTAATTCTCCAGTCAATTTAGGAAATGAAAAATAATGATGTGAGTAATGAGCATGTGCACCAATAGGCCCCATGTTTTTAACTACTTTCTCGAAAATATCCACTGCAATGATTTGTTTTAAATGAAAAATCTTAAAATAATTACAAAGTTAATTTATATTTTTTGGATAGCAAAGTTTGAATTTCAACTATATAATTTACATTTGAATTTCTTTTCATCAACTAATTTTTAAAATGCGTAAGATTAATCTGAAAGTCTCATTTAATTTATTATTCTTCTTTTTTATCATTCGCTATTCTTTATTAGCCCAACCTACGAATAAACCTTTAATTGAATCAAAGAATGGAATGGTGGTTACAACTCACCCCATTGCAAGTGAAATAGGCCTTGATATTCTTAAAAAAGGAGGAAATGCCATTGATGCTGCAGTGGCTGTTAATTTTGCGTTGGCTGTTTGTCATCCTGCAGCGGGTAATATAGGTGGTGGTGGTTTCCTTGTTTACAGGAATAAGAAAGGGCATGTAAATACCTTAGATTTTAGAGAAAAAGCACCGCTATTAGCATCTAAAGATATGTATTTAGATCAGTATGGAAATTTGATTCCAGATAAAAGTCAAACGGGTATTTTCTCTGTTGGTGTTCCGGGATCTGTAGATGGAATGGTCAAAATGCACAAAAAATATGGTAAGCTTGCTTGGGCTACGCTTGTTCAGCCTGCTATTGATCTTGCTGCCAATGGTGTGGTTTTAACTGAGAAAGAGTCTAGGGGTTTAAATAGACAAAGAGCGGATTTTCTTTCACAAAATTCTGGTAAGAATTATTTATTAAAAGAAACAGGTTGGATGAAAGGGGATACTTTGTTTCAAATGGATTTAGCCAAATCTTTGGAAAGAATCGCTTTGAAAAAAAGGAAAGGATTTTATAAAGGTGAAACGGCCAAATTGATTGTAGCTGAAATGAAAGCTAAAAACGGATTGATTTCTCAAAAAGATTTGAATAAATATCATTCTAAATGGCGTAAGGCCATTTTGTCAAAATACAAAGACTTTACAATTATAGGAATGCCTCCTCCATCTAGTGGAGGTATAGCTTTGGGACAGCTTTTTAAAATGGTTGAATCTTTTCCATTAAATAAATGGGGTATAAATTCTGACTCCACGATTCAAACTATAATAGAAGCCGAACGCAGAGTTTATGCCGATCGTTCTAAATGGTTAGGCGATCCTGATTTTGTGAAGGTGCCTGTCAAGGAGTTGTTAAATGATGAATATGTACGAAATCGAATGATGGACCTTAATTTTGATAAAGCTACTCCCAGTGCATCAATTAACGCAAGTGAATTTTCTGGCTATGAAAGTCCAGAGACAACCCATTATTCCATTGTAGATGGTGAAGGAAATGCTGTTTCTATCACAACGACCTTAAATAATTCTTATGGAAGCAAGGTGTTTGTAGGAGGAGCAGGGTTTTTGTTGAATGATGAAATGGATGATTTTTCAGCGAAACCAGGGTCTCCTAATTTATATGGTTTAATAGGTTCTAAAGCCAATGAAATTAAAGCACAAAAAAGGATGCTTTCTAGTATGACTCCCACAATTATTGAACAAAATGGTCAATTGAAAATGGTTGTTGGAACTCCTGGAGGTTCTACAATTATTACGAGTGTTTTTCAAGTGGTTTTGAATGTATTGGAGTTTGGTATGAATATGCAAGAAGCTGTTGAATATCCTAGATTTCACCATCAATGGCAGCCTGAAAAATCGAATTTTGAAGTCAAGCGATTTTCATCAGAACAACTAGATCGTTTAGGGAAGAAAGGATATGGTTTTAATCCTGTTGGTGGAATTGGATTAGTAGAAGGTATTTATGTATTACCCAATCGAGTTCTTCAAGGTGGTGCCGACTCAAGAGGAGACGACACCGTAAAGGCTTATTGAAATAATTTAGCAACCAAAAATGCTGCAGTCGCTGCAGCTGCACCAATGGAGGTTACTTTTAATGCTCCAATGAATGGTTGTTGTTCTGTGATTTTACTTTTGAAATAGCCAAAAATAAATAATGCTAATAATGTAATTGCAGCTGAGTCAATTAAACCATCAACTGGGTTTTCTACAAAAAAATAGGGGGCCAGAGGTATTAAACCTCCAATTACATAGGAAATTCCAATCGTCAGTGCTGAATTTCTTGCACGGTTTGGATTTGGTTTTTCTAAGCCTAATTCAAAGCGCATCATAAAATCAACCCATTTATCTTTGTCTTTAGAGATACATTCAACAACAATTTCTTGGGCTTCTGGACTTAAACCATAATCTTCGAAAACTTCGCGAATTTCTTCTTTTTCACGTTCCGGCACTCTTTCAACCTCATCGTATTCTCTTTTTAATTCAGCTTCATAATGTTCTTTTTCTGTCATTCCAGCCAAATAGCCCCCTAGGCCCATAGCAATAGAACCTGCTACAATTTCAGCGACACCCGCTGTTGTAACAATTGAGGCAGAAGAAACAGCTCCTGATAATCCCGCCGCTAAAGCGAAAGGAACAGTGAGTCCATCTGACATTCCAATAACTATATCAGTTAGAAAATCGGAACTTTTTAAATGTTTTTCGTGTAAATGGTGATCGGGTCCGTGCATATTATTATCTGATGCCGTGCATCATTCTTTTTAAGGGGCCAATGGATAAGAAATACAATAAAACAGATGCTACTCCAGCCAAAACAACGAATAACATGAAAAAGTCGTACAAATTATGAATCTCAAATCCTACAAAACTTGGGAATTCAGTTTGTCCAGGTATGTTTTCAGGTAATAATGCTCCTAATGTTCCAGCTAAGGCATATCCAGCTGCATTTGCCAAAAACCAAACTCCCATTAAAAGAGAAGAAAAACGTTTTGGGGCTAATTTGGCAACTAGAGAAAGTCCAATAGGAGAAAGGCATAATTCGCCCATTGTTTGAAATAAATACAAAATAATCAACCAAATGACATTCATTTTGGCTGTTCCTAAATCTTTTACTTGACTAGCAATGATCCAATAACCTAAAGCAAGCAAAAGTAATCCAATAGCTTGTTTACCTGGCGAATTGGGCTCGATGCCACGCTTTTGTAAACGCATCCATAACCAACTAAATGGAAATGCTAAAATTATGATGAAAAATGAATTGGCATTTTGAACTGAACTTGGAGGTAATTCAAAGCCAAATAAATGTAAATCAGTTTGTTGGTCAGCGATAAAAGTTAAAGACGAGCCTGCTTGTTCAAATGCTGACCAAAAAAAGATGACAAAAAATGAAATAATATACATAACCCAAATCCGATCTCTTTCTATGGGAGTAATCGTTTTGTCTGTCATGATTAAAAATGCCAAACTTATTCCAGAAGAATAGATGACTGGGTATATCCAATCCTTTATGATATTAGCGGTTTCACTTGTAAATAGAAAGTGAAAAATGAAAATCAACCCTATAAATAACGCTGAAGTTATTGCAATAGATAAAGTTGAAAATTCAGCCTTTTCAGTTTCAGAACTCAAATCTTCCACATTTGAAAATGTCGGTTTTAAGCCTATTTCACTTCCATCTGGGTTTTTTAAAAATTTATTTTTCAAAAAGTAGAAACTAACCGTTCCAATTAGCATTGCTGTTCCAGCGGCGAGAAATCCCCATTTGAAAGCTTCTACCACTCGAACGCCATTTTCTAATTTCACATCACCTACTAAAGGACAAATTAACATGCCCAATAAAGCTCCGGTATTAATTCCCATGTAAAAAATGGTGAAGGCTGAATCTAAACGGTTATCTCCCTTAGAATACAATTGTCCAACCATGGAAGAAATATTAGGTTTGAAAAACCCATTTCCAATAATTAGGAAAAACAATCCTCCCCACATTAATAAGGTGGCAAAATCTAAATCGTTTTGAAAAGAACTTGCAGAGGAGAAAAGGAATAATTGGCCAATAGACATGGTCAGTCCTCCTAAAATAATACAGTTCCTATTTCCTAAATATCGATCCGATATATAGCCTCCAAACATGGGAGTGAGGTAGCTCAATCCTAAGAATCCACCATATAAAATAGAAGCTTCTTGTTGTTTAAAAGCAAGCGCATTTACTAAAAATAAAGATAGTAATGCACGCATTCCATAAAAATTAAATCTTTCCCACATTTCTGTAGTGAAAAGCATATATAATCCTTTTGGATGTGTTGTAGTAGTAGTTTTAGTCATAAAGGTTTGTTGAAATGAAACACAAGATACAATTTTGTATCTAAATAAATTAGAATTTTATCACAAAATCTTAACTTAAAATTTATATCAATGAAGGGTCAAATTCCGAAAAGATGTGAAACATATTTTGTATGTTTGTTAATTGATTTCATTGACTGAATATTTATCAAATTATACTATGGGAAAGATTATTGCAATTGCGAATCAAAAGGGCGGGGTAGGTAAAACGACAACAGCGATTAACTTAGCTGCAAGTTTAGCTGCTTTGGAGTTTAAAACGCTTTTGATAGATGCTGATCCACAGGCTAATTCAACTTCGGGTTTGGGTTTGAATCCTAAAGAGGTGAATCATAGTATATATGAATGTATGGTGGGAATTGCGACTGTTGATGAAAGTATTTTGCCAACTGAAGTCCCATTTTTAGACATTATTCCATCTCACATCGATTTAGTAGGAGCGGAAATTGAAATGATCAATTTAACAAATCGTGAAGGTAAGATGCGTGAAGCTTTATCTACGATTAAAGATAAATATGATTTTATTATAATGGATTGTTCTCCTTCATTAGGTTTGATTACAATTAATAGTTTAACAGCAGCTGATTCTGTGATTATACCTGTACAATGTGAATATTATGCATTGGAAGGTTTAGGTAAATTATTAAATACTATTAAGATTATTCAATCACGCTTGAATACTAAATTAGTGATTGAAGGGATTTTATTAACTATGTATGATTTACGTTTAAGACTTTCAAATCAAGTAGTTAATGAAGTTAATTTACATTTCAAAAACATGGTTTTTGAAACAATTATTCCGAGGAATATTCGTTTATCTGAATCTCCAAGTTTTGGTATTCCTGCCATTTTGCACGATGCTGAGAGTAAAGGTTCCATCAGTTATTTAAATTTAGCCAAAGAAATTATTACTAAAAACGGTTTGTTACAAGCGGTTTAGTTAATTATAAATTATGTCAGTAAAGCAAGAATCAAATTCAAAAAAACGTATTGGTTTAGGTAGAGGTTTAGGGGCTCTTTTAGAGGATTCTGAAAAAGTTCAATCGCATCATGCTTCGGATTATGCTGGAAGTCTTGATACGGTTAATTTGATGGAAGAAATACCTTTGGAATTGATTGAAACAAATCCTTTTCAACCACGTGAATTTTTTGAAAAAGATGCACTGAACGATTTAGCTGAATCCATTCGTATTCAAGGAATTATTCAACCTATTACGGTTAGAAAAATTGCTCCTCGTAAATTTCAATTAATCTCTGGGGAAAGAAGGTTGCAAGCCTCAAAAATTGCTGGATTGGTAAAAATACCAGCCTATGTAAGAACCGCAGATGATCAACAAATGATCGAAATGGCATTGATTGAAAATATTCAAAGAGAAAATTTAAATGCCATTGAGATTGCTCTTTCTTACAAACGTTTGATGGAAGAATGTGATCTCAAACAAGAAGAATTAGGTTCTAGGGTAGGAAAAAGTCGTTCAACTGTCACAAATTTCATGCGATTATTGAAATTACCTCCTGCTATCCAGGTGGCAATTCGGGATAATAAATTATCAATGGGTCATGCACGTTGTTTGATTCCTGTAGAAGATACTGATTTACAAAATACCTTGTTTCTTAAAGCTATTTCAGAAGAATGGTCTGTTCGTAAATTAGAAGATGCTGTTCGTCAGTCAGCTAATTTGGATAAATCTGATAAAAATCAAAAAGTCGAAGATTCAATTGATTCCTCAGATTTGAAAAATTACATTTCTGCGTTTTCTAGTTTTTTCAATTCTCCTGTTAGTCTTAAGGTGAATGCAGATGGTAAAGGAGAAGTGAAATTAAGCTTCAAATCCAAAGATGAATTAATGAAACTTATCAAGGTTTTACAGAAATCGTAAATATGTTGATTCTTCAGTCTAAGTATATCACTGTTCTTTTTTTTGTCTTTTGTATAATTTTGAGTTTTCATGCTCAAGCCTATAAATCTATCGATTCGCTTCAAATCAAATCGGTTCAACAAACTAAAGATTCTACCGATATACAATCGATTCCTGTAGTTGTCAAAAATAAAAAAATACCTTATAAAATTATTCCGAGGGTTGCTACATTGCATTCATTAATGATTCCAGGTTGGGGACAATTATATAATCGTCAATATTGGAAGTTGCCATTGGTCGTAGGTGCTTTTGTTAGTTTAGGCTTGATTGCCAATTATAATCATACGAGGTACATGAAATATAGGGATTATTATTACATTGTTTCACCACATTCTGATGATCCAAGTTATGTTCCACCAAGTACTGTGGCAGTTCCTTATGAAGATGGGGTTGTTCGCGATTTAGATGTAAATCAATTGAAACGTATCAATGATGGATTTAGAAGAAACAGAGATTATACGTACATTGGTATCGTAATTGCCTGGGCATTTAATGTGGTGGATGCGAATGTGAGTGCCCATTTAAAAACGTTTGATGTTTCGGATGATATTAGTCTAAAAATCAAACCAGCTTTGGATTTTAATCCAATTAATAATAGTTTAGTTTCTGGACTTACTTTGTCCTTTAATTTTAAAAAATAAGTTATGAGAATTGTATTGATTGGTTATGGTAAAATGGGTAAGGAAATTGAGAAAATTTCTTTGCAAAGAGGGCATGAAATTGTAGCTAAAATAGACATAGATAATAATCATGATTTAGATTTGTTGACAAAAGATTCTGTGGATGTTGCGATTGAATTTTCTAATCCTGCTTCTGCTTATCAAAACATTATTAAGTGTATTGAAAAACAAATACCTGTTGTTTGTGGTACAACTGGTTGGTTAGAAAAAAAGTCGGAAGTGGAATCTTTGACACAAAAGCATCAATCGACTTTTTTTTACGCCTCAAATTATTCTATTGGGGTTAATTTGTTTTTTAAACTGAATAAGTTTTTGGCCAAATTGATGCAAGGACATAGTCAATATGATATTTATACCAACGAAATTCATCATTTAGAAAAGAAAGATTCACCAAGTGGCACAGCTATTACTTTGGCAGAAGGAATTATTGAAGCATATCCCAACAAAAATTCTTGGGTAAATAATGAAATCCCCCAATCTGATGAAATTGCAATTTGGTCACAAAGAGAATCAACAATTCCTGGTACTCATACCATAAAATATATTTCAAAAGTTGACCAAATCGAAATAACTCACGAGGCGTTTAGTAGGGAAGGTTTTGCTTTAGGTGCAGTTATTGCGGCTGAGTGGGTAAAAGATAAGAAAGGTATTTTAGGTATGGATGATTTACTTAAAGGTGAATAATATGAAATACAATATTCAAGAAATTAAATCCGAATTAGACCAAAATGGATTGGTTGTAATTCCTGGTTTTTTTGATGAAAAATTGATTGAAAAATTGCATGAATCTGCCAAAGAAATTTTTCAAATTCAGTTTGATCATTACCAAATTAAAGGAGATTACTTAACTCAAATGCAAACCTTGTTTAATGAGCATTTGGATGTATTTATTTCCTGTGGAAAAATGATTCAACAAGGTTTGGTTGAGTTATATCAATTAGGATTTCATCCTGATTTGGTCAACTTGATGAGGGAAATTGGTATGCAACTTCCCACCATGTGTACAAGACCAGTTTTGTTTTTTAATCATCCCAGTTTAGCCAAATCTGAGCATTTTTATAAAACACCATTACATCAAGATTGGGGGTCAATGTTGGCATCCTCTGATTCTGTAGTCATTTGGTTACCCTTAATCGATGTAGATCCAGAATATGGTTCTGTTATATTTTATCCAGGATCTCATAAATTAGGACCATTAAAAAATAATTTTGGTAACGGATTTGCAGAGGTTGATTTTGATCGGAATTCATATTCAATGGTTCAACCTAGTCTAAAAAAAGGCGATATTGTGGTGTTTTCAACTATGTTAGTACACGAATCTGGTGAAATTAAAAATAACAAAATTAGATGGTCTTGTCATTTTAGATATACCAATATGAAGGATCCACAATTTGTGAATCGTGGATTTCCGCATCCTTATGTTTACAAACCATCGTCTGAATTAATCGAAAACTATTTAAATAAATTTCAACTGAATGAAACCAGAAAATAAAAAACCTAAACAAAAATCAGCCTTCAGAGAGTGGTTAGATTCAGTTATGTTTGCAGTTATTGCTGCTACATTAATCCGATTCTTTTTGTTTGAAGCGTATACCATTCCAACACCTTCGATGGAAAGTTCATTGATGGTTGGCGATTTTCTCTTTGTTAGTAAGTTGCATTATGGTGTAAGAACTCCTAAAACACCATTGCAATTACCCCTAACACATCAAAAGATATGGTTTACTAATATTCCTTCTTATTTAAGATGGTTAGATTTACCTACTTATCGTCTTCCTGGTTTTACTTCTGTCAAAAGGGGAGATGCTGTGGTATTTAATGTTCCTAATTTTGAAGAAGATGGAGATGCGCCAGTTGATTTACGTACATTTTATGTGAAGAGATGCATTGGAACCCCTGGCGATGTTTTAGAAGTAAGAGATCAACAAGTATATATCAATAACAAGGCGATTGAGAATCCAGAAAGAATGCAACATCCTGTTTACATGAAAACAACAGAGGAATTGGATAATGATTTTTTTGATAAGTACGGTATTCGAAATGCCCCAGACGCAAGTTTTGAATCAGCGGATTGGTTGCCATTAGCTGATTCAAGTAACAAATTAGTGGGTTACAAAATCAATACAAGTAAAAAAGTAATCGAAGAAATCAATGCTTTACCTTTTAAAAAGTCATTTGATTATAATTCATTCAAAGATCCTAAAGGTTTAACTTTTATAGATATTTTCCCACACGATACAACAATGTTTAAATACAATCGTGATTTTTGGGGTCCAATTCAAGTTCCAGCAAAAGGATGGACAATCAATTTAGATGCTAAAAATGTTACCATTTATGCTGAGGCGATTCAGAAATACGAAGGTAATGATGGTATTACAGTAGATGGTAAAAAGATTTACAAGGATGGTAAACAATTAACATCCTATACCTTTAAACAAGATTATTATTTTATGATGGGTGATAACCGTCATAATTCAGCTGATTCACGCTTTTGGGGATTTGTACCAGCAGATCATATCGTAGGAAAAGCAGTCTTTGTTTGGATGTCTTTAGATCCCAATAAAGGACTTTTCTCTGGCAAAATCCGCTGGAACAGAATTTTCAGATTTGTTGATTAACTTATCTTTAATACAAATCCTTTGAGGTAATTACTTTCAGGATGAAATAAATTAATTGGATGGTCGGGAGATTGAGTCATTTGATGTATGACTTGAATTTCTCGGCCTACTGATATACCAGCTGCAACTAACATGTTGTAAAACAAATCTCTTGTGATAACCTGAGAACAAGAATAAGTATAAAGAAGTCCATTCTTTTTTATTTTCCTCATCGCCAATTCATTGATTTTTTGATATCCTTGAATTGCCTTGTGTTTTGTAGCTACAGACTTAGCAAAGGCAGGCGGGTCCAATATGATGATATCAAATTCTTCTTCTGTGTTTTTTAGATAAGGTAACGTTTCTCCAACAATGGCTTCATGATTGGATTTATCTAATCCATTTATTTTGATGTTTTCTTTAACCAAATCAATGGCTTTTGCCGATGCGTCCAAGGAGATAACTTTATTTGCACCATTTAACAATGCGTACATGGAAAAGCCTCCAGAATAACAGAAAGTATTCAGAATGGTTTTTCCTTTGGCAAATTGTCCTAAGTGAAATCTGTTTTCTCTTTGGTCGATGAAAAATCCAGTTTTTTGGCCTGTAATCCAATTGATTGAAAATTTAACGCCATTTTCTAGGATTTGATGCGGTACATCCGCATTTCCAAATACATATTCATTGTTGCAATTTGCGGCATACTCAGTAGGTAAAGTTTCTTTACTTTTATCGTAAATAGCTACTATTTCTTTTCCGAATACAGAACAAAGCGCTTGAGTTATCTCTTTTTTACAAAGGTGCATTCCGATGGTATGTGCTTGAAACACGAGAACATTGTCGTATACATCTATGATTAATCCAGGACAAAAATCACCTTCTCCATGAATTAATCGGTAAGCGTTGGTTTGATTTAATTGTAATTGATCTCTTAAGTTTTTTGCTTTTTCAAATTTTTCTATCCAAAATTGATTAACATCATCAATTTTGCTAAAAGACAATATTTTAACAGCTATACTTCCATTGTGAAAATGTCCACATCCTAAGAATTCATTTTTAGCACTAAGTACATTCACCCAGTCACCATCTTTTAAATGTGAATCTTGTTTTAAAATAGCCCCAGAAAATACCCAAGGATGAAATCTTTTAACGGGAGCATCTTTCCCATGCTTTAATTGAATGTCTTTTTCTATCTTCATTTTACAAAATTGCAAATTTTATTCCAAATTTGGCTGACCAGCTTCCAACCAAGCACTGTACCAAACATCCCCGATATGCTTAATGGATGATCGAAATCTTAATTCCACTTGGTTATTTAGAGCTTTATGATAGGATTTTGTGTAATCGAGGCTGTAATTTTTAATTAAATTCCCTGTTTTTTGTTCAAAAGAATATTTTTTAGCGGGATGAAATTGTTTGTTGATTTTTTTTTCTTCTGATAATAAAATATCAACATATTGATTACTTTCTATGACCCATTGCCAAGCAGTTTTTTGAATAAATGGGATGTATTCAGCTACCCCAAGCCAATCTTCTAGGTTCTCTTTTAGTATTTCCGGAATTCGTGACTCCCAAAAACCATGAATGCCGCTTTGTCCTGTTTTTTGACCATCATAATTGGATGTAGTATGTAATGGAACATGTGCGTCTCCAATGTAATGACCTAATTCAGCAGAAAGTTTAATTATTTTAATACTATCTTTTTCAACAAAGGCTTTTACTAATCTTTTGTAAACGATAGGTATATGCCACACAACAATTCCATGTTTTGTTAACGAGTCTTCAGGCATTTTTAAAATGATTTGTTGCCAATTAGTATTTCTAATGGTGTCAATGTTATAGTGATCTAAGTCGATATAGTGTCTTGCAGCTTCCTCATCTAAAATATAACGTCGTTGATCAGGCAAGACCGCTAATTCTTCGATTTCGTGTAAATGACGCCTATAAAATAGATTTATTGGATGAGGTAATGTAAATACAGCTAAATGATTAATACGTTTATGCGCATAAAATCCCCAAGGTATCGCATTGATATGGCGCACGTTAGCACTTATATTTGTAGGAACTATAGTTAAAAACAATAAAAATAGTCGTATTTTTTTGTGGTAGGTATTGTAATTATTAATCATATTAGTTATTTTTGCATTTCAATTTTATAGAAAGAGTAATTATTAATTATAATGGCAAATCATAAATCAGCAATCAAGCGTATTAGAGCAAATGAAACAAAGCGTTTGCGTAATCGTTACCAACATAAATCTACTCGTACTTTGATCAAGAAATTGAGATTAAGTACTGATAAGGCTTTAGTGTCAGATTTATTCAAACAAGTTTCATCTGCATTAGATAAGCTTGCAAAAAAGAACATCATTCATAAGAATAAAGCAGCAAATCAAAAATCTAAATTAGCTAAATTCGTTAATAAGATCGCGGCTTAATTTGAAATTATAAAGTACTTGATAAAACCCCGTATTGACGGGGTTTTTCTATTTTAAAGCTTTATGTTTGTGGAAATATAATTCCATGAATTACCAAACCTCTAATAGAAAAATTTCTAATATCCGTGTTGAAGATCGTCCACGGGAAAAATTGCATCAAAAGGGTCGTGAATTTTTAGCTAACGATGAATTACTAGCTATTTTAATAGGTTCAGGTATTCCAAATAAATCGGCCATAGAATTAGCGAATGAAATGCTTTTGGCCATCGATGGGAATTTAAAAACCTTGTCTAGATTCAATCAATTTGATTTTATGAAGTTCAAAGGGATAGGGAAGGCAAAAGCTTCACTTTTGGTTGCAGCATTAGAACTAGGAAGAAGGAAAGTGGATTTTGAGGCGAATGTTGAAATTGATTCGATCAAAAGTTCCAAAGATGCCTTTCGGATTTTGCAACCACATTTGGGTGATTTAAATCATGAAGAATTTTGGATTATTCATTTAAATCGAGCAGCAAAAATAATTAAGTTGGAAAGTCTAAGTAGAGGTGGGGTTGCAGGAACAGCTGTCGATTTGAAATTGCTTTTTAAATCAACCATTGAACAGCTTTCTTCGTCCTTGATTTTGGCGCATAATCATCCATCTGGTCAAATACAACCTAGTCAAGCAGACAAAAATTTAACGAATCGAATTATAGAAATTGGAAAACTATTGGATATTCAAATATTAGATCATTTGATAATTACGTCTAATAAATATTTTAGTTTTACCGATGAGGGAATATTGGTATAAAAAAAAGAGGCTATTTGCCTCTTTCTTTGTAAATTTTTTGAAGCTTAGCTCCAACAACGAATGCTATTGCAAATAAAATAATGAAAAATGCTGCGCCTGAATATCCCATTTGTTATAAAATTTAATTTTGACAAAAATACATAAATAATTAAAGTAATCCCTTGGTACTCGGTAAAGAATCTAAATTTTTTTGATCTCTTAATACTGCCATTCTAATTGCTTTAGCAAAAGCTTTAAATATCGCTTCAATCTTATGGTGCTCATTTTCACCCTTGCAACTAATGTTAATATTGGCTTTAGCGGCGTCACTAAAAGATTTAAAAAAGTGAAAGAACATTTCAGTTGGCATTTCTCCGATTTTTTCTCTTTTAAAATCTGCTTCCCAAACAATCCAATTCCTTCCACCAAAATCAATTAAAACCTTTGCCTCTGCTTCATCCATTGGAATTGCAAATCCATATCTTTCCATACCTCTTTTATCGACTAATCCTTTTGCAAAAGCTTCACCTAATGCAATACCAACATCTTCAATTGTATGGTGTTCATCTATATGTAAATCTCCATCACATCTTATTTTCATATCCAAAGCGCCATGCCTCGCAATTTGCTCCAACATATGGTCAAAGAATCCTAATCCTGTATGAATAGACGCATCCCCTTTCCCGTCTAAATTTAATTCAATTTGAATTTTAGTCTCTTTAGTATTTCTTTCGTGCACTACAGTTCTTAATCCTAGTTTCAAAAAACTATAAATATCCTCCCAACTACTGGCTTCATAG
>JBJTNH010000037.1:0-14808 GCA_046073945.1 Aquirufa sp.
AAGTTTACCATTATTTATTTTTGCTTTGAATTCCTAATGCTACTAGTTATACTTTACAACATCATTGTAGATTATTTCAATAAGCAATTGACAACGCAAAAACTTATTATTGCTTCACTTTTGATATGGTCTCTTTTAATATTGTCTATAACATTTATTATGAGGACTGAAATTGAATCACGTTATTTAATATTTCCAATCATTAAAACAACTTGTGTTTATTTGTATTTTTTTGAATTAAAGTCAAATAAATTAATATCGAAATTCTTCGTCTTTTTATCTGTCTTTTTTTATTTATCTACTTTTCTTCCATCAATTGTAAAGGCCAAAAATAATTATATTTCAATGTCAAACTTAAAATATAATTTATTGAAAAATAAAATGTCTTTCTTTTTTGGTACACAGGATGTAGATGCTCGTAAAATTAAACCCTATTATTTTGATTTAAAACCCAATGAGATAGTTTCAATTCCCAAACGTTTGGATGGCAGAATTTTTAGTAATTTATTGCTTTTTAATCAAATCTCTTATGAATATGTAAAATCGCCGAAATTTGATAAGAAACTAAGCCCATTAATAAGTCAAGATTCAACAAAATATAAGCTACTTGCTCAAAATATTGTGATAGATTCACTTAGCTCTGATATTGTTTATCAAAATAAATTACTGTCAAATAATCTGCTTGATACATATTTTATCCTGCTTAAATCAAAAGAATTATCCTTACTTTTTAATTTTTATAATGAAGTTCCTACTCTTCCGAAATTTGCACATTCGCGAAAATTTGTAAATCAAATAGTTGTTCACAAAAACACCATTCCTTACGGTCATTATAAAATGTATTTAATTAGAAATTAGTATTTTACAAATTCAATTTAAACTTTTAAAAGTAAGTAATTGTGAGTAAATTTCTGGTTACCATTTGGTTACTTATATTTAGTAATTTGGTTACAAAAGTATACTATTTTGTAGTACTTTTGAAATAAATCAAAAACCCCATACAAATGAAACAGTTGTTATTCGGATTATTATCCATTTTATGCATGAGCAATTTACATGCGCAAACTTCCAAAGAAAATCTAGTGAAAGATTGGGAAAGAGCAAAATCTTATACCAAGGAGTATTTGGATGCAATGCCTGAAAGTGCTTATGGCTTAAAACCGACCAAAGAAATGCGTTCTTTTGCAGGTCAAATGTTGCACTTAAGTGATGCCATTTATGGTATTATTGGAACTGCTACAGACGTAAAACCTACTGCTTCTGATTTAGAAAAGTCGAACGATGTAGCCAAAGCTAGTGTGACTGAAAAAGTAATGGCAGCTTATGATTTTGCCATCAATGCCATCAAAAATGTTCCAGATTCCAAACTTGCTGAGTCGATTAAATTATTCGGACGGTTTGATTTAACTCGTGGACAAGCTTTAGATAAATGTTTTGAGCACCAAACGCATCACCGTGGTCAAGCAACCGTTTATATTCGTTTAGCGGGTGCCACGCCTCCAGGTGAAAAATTGTTTTAATTAAAGGTCTTTTATCACCTTTTTAAAAACTAATCCTTAAATTGAGGTTTTAATTTATTAATCAAAACAAAGACAATTTTTATCTATGAGAATGATCAAGTTTATCAAACCTCTTTTAATGCTTTCTGCCGTTTTTGCGTTGGCATTATTTTCATTTAAATCATATCAATCTGAAAAACCTTTTGGCGGATTAGCGCTATACACTGTTCGCGATGCGATGACGAAAGAAGCAAGAGCGACTTTGGAAAAAGTAGCCCAAGCAGGGTATGTAAATATCGAATCAGCTGGCTACAACAATGGTAAATTTTATAATTTATCTCCTGTAGATTTTAAAGCTTTATTAGATGAAATGAAATTGACTCCAATTTCTGCTCACCAAGGAACGGTTAATTTCGACAATGTAGATCAGCAAATTGCTGATTTAAAGGCAGTTGGTTTTAAATATTTTGTTATCCCTGTTCCTCCAATGGGTTTATTCACTTATGACAATGTCAACAAAAAAATGGCAATGAAAGGTGGTGCAAAAAATTTGGCAGAAATTTTAACCAAATTAGGAGAAAAGTGTCATGCTGCAGGTTTACAACTTTTATATCATAACCATGATTTTGAATTTGCCAAAGATGCAGATGGTAATGTAATTATCGATTATTTACTAGAAAATTGCGATCCTAAATTGGTGAATTTTCAAATGGATTTATATTGGGTAACGAAAGCTGGTGCAGATCCAGTAGCCTATTTCAAACGTTATCCAGGTCGTTTCAAAATTTGGCATGTGAAAGATATGGATGCACAAGGCCGTTTTGCTCCAGTTGGAAATGGTAGTATCGATTTCAAACGCATTTTGGCAAACAAAAAATTGTCTGGCATGAAATATTACTATGTTGAACAAGATGCTTGTTTCAATGAAACTCCATTAGAAGCGATTGTCATTAGTCACAAAGGACTTTCTAAAATTGGCTTCAAATAAGCAAAGAATTATTGTTTTAAACACAAAGGCTGCAAAGAGAAAAACTTTGCGGCCTTTGTGTATTAATCCTTAAAGCAATTTGCCTGCAGCATTTTTCACATTTTCTTTGGAAATGTTTGATGATTTCTCATCCAAATCTAAGGCCGATCCCGTGGTTTCAAAATAACAGTTTTTTAATTGTAGGTCTTCACAAGACAACCCAACCAATCCTTTTAGGTCTTTTTCCCATGTATTTTTGATATAAATCTCTTGAACCTTGATTTGTGTACAATGGTTAAAATTCACGGCTTTTCCACAAGCATTTTGAAGGTGAATGCCTTCTAATTTAACCTCTGTACAATTAGAAAAAGAGATCAAAGCGGGACTCGCTTCAACGAAATTTTCTTTTATGTGGCCTTTCTGAATTTGTATTTTCAATTGCTCTGATACAGCTGCCCCTTGTCCTTGGATAAATCCTTTCCCAAAAATCCCTACATTTTTTTCTCCATCCGCTACAATCAATGCTTTATTGCCATTTAAAGCAACATAATCATAGAAGGAGGATGTACCAATTAATACCGCCCCTTCTTTTAATTCGATACTTACATTCGATTTTAGTTGAATGCTGCCAGTTAAATATTTGCCTACTGAAAAAATCAATTTACCACCTCCTTTTTCTTGAATTAGGTCGATGGCTTTTTGAATCGACTGGGTATTTAAGGTAATACCGTCTGATTTAATACCAAAAATCGAGGCATCGAAATCTTTGGCAATCGCTGATAATTGAAGCAGGAAAACGAAAAACCCTGAGAATAATATACTTTTCATATAGCTTAGTTTGCAAAACGACTTATTTGACAATGACATTATTTGAATGATAAGGGTAAATTTGAGTTTTACGGCTACTTTCGGGTTCATTAATTTGCATACCTGAAAAATGGGTGCCGTTCACATCATCTAGGACAATACTTGGTCGGTAATCTTTTTGTTTAGCTGTAAATGTGACGTTTTCAAAGGTAATTCCTTCTGCGTGGCGAATGTAAAATCCCCATGCTGGAAGCTCCTTGAATTGAGAAAACTCTGGATAAACATCTCGCATTTCAGGAACACTATCCAATTCTTCCGATGTTAAACCCCTTTTGGCATATAATGGATTTCCATTTCCAGGATATACAATGTGGATATTTTTTAAACTAACGTTTTGAATTTTGTTTTCTACCAAACCTACAATACTGGCTGGGGAAATGTTTCTGGGTAAATCTTCTACGGGCCCTTCGTAGTTATAGCCTGCATCTGGTTTTCCCTCTGGGACTTCAGCGTACACATTCGAAATACTGATATTTTTCATATACGGTTTTTTCCCTTTTCCCCAACGATCACCAATGCGCAGGAAAATAACATTCCCAGTATTGATGGATCGGACGCCATCCACTACAATGTTTTCAATTTCAGCTCCATCCACAGCCGCAAAAGTGATAGCAGAACGGAAGGTATCAAAAATGGTTAAATTGGTTACTTTGAAATTCTTAAATCCCCCACGGGAAACGGTTCCGAATTTTAGTCCATTCGCGCTAGATCGGCCAACGCAGTTATCTACCACAACGTTTTGACAAATAAAATCTGGCGAATGTGATTTGAAACAAATGACATCATCTGCTGCATCAAAGTAGGAATTTTTGATTACTACTCCATCGCAATCGACCACATCAATTCCATCATTGTTCCAATAACTTTTGCTATCTACATAAATATGATCTACATACAAATTTTTACATTGATCATAGGTTTGGTTCCAGCTGGCAGGGTCTTTTAATGTGATGTCTGTGATTGTAATATTTTTACATTCTCGGAAATAAATGTTTTGTGGTCGATTGGTCTCATTTGGTCGATCTAATTTTAAAATGTCTGTATAAACGCCCCGATGTATGTAATTGACCATGTTATTGGCAGTAATGTAGCCTCTCCCATTAATAGTGCCTTTTCCAGTAATGCCAATATTTTCTTGGTTGACTGCAAAAATCATGGACATCCATCCAATTTTTTTGTCTTTGATATAATCAAAAGGGTTGGTTGAGCCTAAAATGGTTGCGCCTTGGTCCAATTGCAAAGTGACATTGGATTTCAAATAAACACTTCCAGTTACATAAGTTCCCGTTTGGAAAATCAAGCGGCCTCCTCCATTTTCATGGACAAAATCAATGGCCTTTTGAATGGTACGAGTATTGATGGTTACACCATCATTTTTAGCGCCAAAATCCAAGACTAAATAGTCCTTAGCGGAAAGGGAAAATCCAATCAAAAGGAAAAATACGAATTTGATATTTTGATAATGATTCATGATGATTCTCATTTATTTCTTTTGAAGAATGTCGGTTGATTTGTATAAATGGACTTGCTTTTTCTTTTTAGTTGGCTCGATGTAAATCAGGTTATTTAATCTGGCGCCATGTACATCATCCATCACAATAGCAGGTCGATATTCTTTTCCTTTGGCAGTTAACGTAATATTTTCCATTGTCAAATTTTTGGCATGACGAACATAAAAAGCCCAAGCGGGAAGCTCTTTGAATTGTGAAAATTCTGGATAGGCCGAAGGCATTTCAGGAATACTGTCTAAATCGGCTGGGAGAATGCCTCTGAATGCATAATTGGGATTACTATTTCCTGGAAATACGATTTGTATATTCTTCAAAGTTACGTTTGAAATAGCTTGTCCAGGGAGTCCTACGATACTAGCTGGAGAAATATTTCTGGGTAAATCTTCGATTGGCCCTTCATATTCTCGTCCAGCATCCGCTTTGGTTTCTGCCACCTCACAATACATATTTTGGATGGTAATATTGCTCATAGAGCCTGTTCTTCCTTTGTTCCAACGTGCGCCAATCCGCAAATAAATGGGGTTTCCCGTGTTGTAGGCATATAGACTATCTAC
Source organism: Aquirufa sp. (assembly GCA_046073945.1). Classification (GTDB taxonomy): domain Bacteria; phylum Bacteroidota; class Bacteroidia; order Cytophagales; family Spirosomataceae; genus Aquirufa. The sequence continues at coordinate 5,399 of JBJTNH010000037.1, forward strand.
CAAAATATTGTCTACCACTCCTCCATCTGGCGTAGCAATGGTAATGGCAGAGCGATAAGTATCATATACTTTGTTATTGATAATTTTGAAATTCTTGTACCCGCCAGAGGTTACGGTTCCAAATTTAATGCCATTGGCGCTTGATTTGGCCACACAATTACGCACCTCTACATTCTCACATAGTTTTGTTGGGTCATGTGATTTGAAACAAATGGCATCATCACTTGAATCGATATAGGAATTGGAAATTAGTACATTTTTGCAATCGACAATATCTATGCCATCGTTGTTCCAAAAAGCTTTGCTATCTACAATGATTTTATCAATTTTCAGATTTTGACATTGGTCTGCAACAATAACCCATTCCGCGGCATTTTTCACCACGATTCCTGTTAGGCTCACATTGTTACATTCCCTAAAATAGATGCCTTTGGGGCGCCACAAGGCTGAACGGTCATTGACAAGCGCATCCTTTAGAATTCCTTTTTGGACTTGATCCGTCACATGATAGGCCACTTCTCTGCCTTGTCCATCAATCACACCTTTTCCCGTAATAGCGATGTTTTCTACTTTATTAGCTGCAATGAGAGAAGGGAATCTTTCGTTTAAATTATAGTCGTAAATATTGGTGGAACCCACTAAAATCGCACCTTCTTCTAAGTGAATGGTTACATTGGATTTTAGATGTATCGTCCCTGTAAGGTACCTCCCTACATAAAAAACCAATCGGCCACCTCCTTTTTCATGAATGTAATCGATCGCTTTTTGGATAGCATGGGTGTTTAGGTTAGTTCCGTTGGATTTTATTCCAAAGAGGGATGCTTTATAGTCTTCTGCTTTTGAGGAATAAGCACAGAATATTAGCACTTGCAAGGTTATTACAAGGTACTTCATTATTTTTTTAGGTTTAGAGTAAAGAAATTTACTTAGGAAAACTCAATAAATGGCAATATTCTCAACTTTTTTCTCTTCTCTCTTCTTTTAAACACCAAGTTCACAAAGGAAAATATTTACCTTTATTCAATTTATTGGCATACCAATACCAATTGGGCTGTTTCTGTTTCATCAATTACTACGGTCACCCGATTGCCAATTTGTAAATCAGCTTCTTTTGCAGGTCCGGCACTAGTTTTGATTGTTGTCGAAGGAGTTACGAGGATTTTTTGTGTTCGGCCTTCATTGGATTTTAGCATAAAAAAATGAAGTCCTTTGCTAATAATTTGTCCGGTTCCACCAGTTCCATTGCAAAGATCTTCTTGTAATTGTTTCGTTGATTGTTTCCCTGGGCTCATGGTTCTAAGTTCTCTGACAGGGGCTTTTTCTAATCCAATTGGTCCATACATGAATAATAGGACGAAAAAGAGGATGGTACCGATGATCAAACTACCCATCATTTTGGGAGAAACAATGGATTTAAAAAAGCGGGATTGTTGGAATGTTTTTCCTAACCAAAATCCGAAGAGTACACCTATTACATTTAAAATAACATCATCAATATCAAAAATTCCTACATGAAATAATACTTGTATTCCTTCGATGGAGCAGCAAATTAAAAGGGCAAGTAAACTACATTTTTTCCAAGAGCATTGTTGAAAAGCGAAGGGAAACATGAATCCCACGGGAACGAGAATTAGGATATTCCCAAGGATATTGATTCCCCCAATGAGCAAGCCTTTTTCGCCCATAAGGTATGGAATAATGGTCTTAAAGGGAATCCAATTTCCTGGACCTTCTTGTGTTCCACCAAAATTAAATTTCAAATGGCCAATCCGAACCATAGGGAGGTCTTTTAGGACCAAAATTTCAATGACTAAAGCAATAAAACATAAAAGAAGGATAATAGGAATGATACGAGATTTCATGCGTGATATAAATAGGATGATTAGAGTAAACAAATATAATATAATTTTTTATGGTTAAATTATTACTTTACCGTAAGCGATAAGGATAGTTAGGGTATTCAATTGATTTAAATTTAGGAAATAGCATTTCAATTATGATCAATCGACGCGAATTTATTGGACAAATGTCTTTGGCTACGGCTGGGGTGGGATTAGTAACAAGTTCTTTTTCTGCTCAGACAGGTAACAGATCAAGTCATTCATTGATGGAAGAATTTGTTATAGCTGACACTAGTTATGGTAAAATAAAGGGGCTAAGGACGGAAGGTGTTAATATTTTCAAGGGTATTCCTTACGCGGGTAGTGTTTCTGGGGAACGTCGTTTTCGTAGACCTGCTCCTTTGGAGTCTTGGTCTGGGGTACGCGATGCCCTAAATTTGGGCGCTCCTGCTATTCAAGCACCTCGCAGAAATGAACCTGCACCTTCGGAGGATTGCTTATTTTTAAATGTTTGGACACCCGCCAATGACAATAAAAAAAGGCCGGTAATGTTTTATAATCACGGAGGAGGTTTTGTCATCGGTTCCGGAGGTTCTGCTGGACAAGATGGGGCTAATCTGGCACGTAATTTTGATGTGGTGGTGGTAGAAACGAATCATCGCTTAGGAATAATGGGCTTTTTGTATTTGGATCGAATTGCAGGAGCAGATTATGAGGGATCTGGGAATAATGGGATGTTGGACATTGTAGAAGGCTTAAAATGGGTGAATCAAAATATCGCTCAATTTGGAGGGGATCCTAATAATGTGATGATTTGGGGTGAATCAGGAGGAGGCGCAAAAACATCTTGTTTATATGCCATGCCATCTGCTGCACCTTATTTTAACAAAGCATCGATTGAAAGTGGACCAGGAGTTCGAATGATGAATGCCGATACCGCTCATGAAAACACTTTGCAATTATTAAAAGAGTTCAATATTGCTCCAGAAAATTGGAGGAAATTATTGGATATCCCTGCTGCGGATTTGTTGGCAATGCAGGCAAAACTTCCTTTTGTCGCACCATTTCAAGAAAAAAATAAAGAAATGGGTATTATGCGAAGAAATGCTGGCGGTTTTGGTCCTGTTGTTGATGGAAAAGCACTTCTATCGCACCCCTTTGACCCATCTGCTCCAAATATTTCTAAAAATAAACCTTTGTTAGTAGGCTGGAATGAAGATGAATATGCGTTTTTCGCATGGGAGAGAAAAGAAAGCGATTTTGCTACGTATACTTTTGAAGCTTTACAAAATAAATTATCACCCACATACGGCGCAAATACAAGCAAAATCATTGAAACGTATCGAAAATCTAGGCCCGCAGCCACAGCAGGAGAGATTTATATTGCTATTTCTTCTATTGCGATGATGGGTTTAGGTTCTGTTGAAATTGCTGAAAAAAAGTCCAAGCAAGGGGGAGCGCCCGTTTATTTGTACAATTTTGGTTATAAATCAGAAGTGAAAATTCCAGGTACGGAATTTGCCATGGGAACTCCACATGCGATGGACATTTCTTTTAAGTTCAATAATGAGTCGGCCAACAAACCTAGTTTCTTTGGGGGTAATCGACCAGAAAAAGCCATTGCGTCCCACAACTTTGCTGAATTATGGACCAATTTTGCAAAAACAGGTAAACCTTTTGCGGCAAATGCTCCTGAATGGAAGGCTTATAATTTGAAAGATCGAACTACGATGCGCATTGATACGAAACTGAAAATCATCAAAGATCGTTTCAAGGAAGAATTGAATGTTTGGAGAGAAGTGGGGAGGCTGTGAATGAGGTAAAAGGTAAAAGGTAATAGGTAAAAGGTAAGAGGTAATAGGTAAGAGGTATGACGTATGAAATTCTTAATTCTAAATTCAGTAAAAAGGCAATAGCCTGATGAAAATCATCGGCTATTACAAAATCTAATCAATCATTTTTCAAACTAAAAAATAGGCTTTATTTTTTCTTGGTTTTTATTTCTACAACCCCATTTGCGCCGTTTTGTGGATATTTTGCTAGGGCATTCTCCCCCTTTAATATATTTACGGATTCAATGTTGTTGGGATTAATTTTATTCAATTCTAAATCCTTCATGATGACGCCATCTACAACAAGTAAAGGCTTTACTTTATCTATTCCACCTGTTTTTACTAGGGTTACCGATGTGCTTGGAGCCATAGTTCCATTTGCATTTTTGGAGTAAACACTAATTTCATTTCCATTTTGACCATTTTTCATGCCAATGTCACTTGTGTCAATGAAGGCGATAGCGATGTCTGCAGATTTTTTTTGAGGGATAAGTTTCGCTTGAAGTGCATCAAATTTTGCCTTTTCTTGCTCGAATTTAGCTTTAGTTTCTTCGAATATTGCTTTTTCTTGTTCGAATTTCAAACGAGATTCCTCTACACTTGATTTTACTTGGAGAGTTTTCGCTTTTTGTTCATTTTTTTTCGATTGAAGCTCATTTTTTTTCGCTTGCGCTACTTCTATTTGAAGTGCTTCTTTTGTCTTTTTCTTTTGTTCTTGAGCTTGAATTTTCAATGAAAATACAATAGCAAGTGTTGCCAATAAGGGCAATGCCAATACCTTTCTCAGGTAGGTATATTTGGCTGTTTTTGAGGTTGTTAACATAATAATTCTGCGTTTAATGGATGAATAATAAAAGGAATGGATAGGGTTTAAAAAATGATTTCCGTACTGGGACTCCAAAATCATTTTGGCTAAAGAATCGACATTGTTGTTACCAACGGCTTCTTCATCTGCGATGAATTCATGGATATTTTGTAGTTCATTTTGAATGATCCAAGTAAAAGGATTCATCCAAAATATGGCTGAAATGATTTGACAAAAAAGGCGGTCGTAGGTATGTTTTTGTTCAATGTGAGTGATTTCATGTTTGAAAATAGCTTGACCATTTTCGGTATTCATGTCTATAGATTTCTTCCAAAACAAATTGTTGAGAAATGAAAAAGGTGCGGTTTCATCTTCTGTTTCAATAAAAGCGATGCCATTGATTCTCTTTTCTTGATGCTTATTTTTCAATTGTATCACTCGGTATATTTGAAAAAATAAGTATCCCAAAAGAAGGAAAGAAACGCTGCCGCAAATCCCTAAAGCAAGTTCCAAGCCATATTGATCTAGCCAAGGCGTTTCTTGTGCTTTGACATTCACCTTTGATAAAAGATAAAGCGCCTTTTCTGTGGTAGTTGTAATAGTTTCTTTCTCTGTAAAATAGGTAAAGCTAAAAAAAGGAATCAAGCAACTTAATACTAAACTGACGATCAAATAAAAGCGGTTATAAGTATGAAAGCGTTTATTGCGCAGTACGAGTAAATAATAGGCATAAAAAATTCCCGACAAAAGAATGCTTTTTGCCAAATAGACGAGAAGTAGGTTATTTGCCATGGTCTTTATTTTTTAATTGACTAATCAATAATTCTAAATCTTCGATGGAAACTTGTTTTTTATCAACCAAAAATGATACGACATTGGTCAATGAACCATCAAAGAAGGAGTCGGCTAGACCTGAGATTCTTTGGCTAGAATAGGATTCTTTACTGATTTTAGCGAAATAGAAGTTGTTTCTATTGGGATTTGAGATACCTACAAAGTCTTTTTCCACCAAGATTTTTAAGAGGGTAGCGATTGTGTTGGAATGTGCCTTGGGTTCTGGTAAATTTTCAAGGATGTCTTTTAGAAAGCCCCCTTCTGGTAGACTCCAAATGACCTGCATAATTTGTTCTTCTGCTTGTGTTAATTTCTTCATTGTTCCCGATTTGTTGGGACAAATGTATAACTAAATTTTTAGTTACAAAATATTTTTAACTATTTTTTTAGTTAGAATTTTTGGATTTAAAAATTTAACACAAAGACTCAAAGTTTCAACAATTTATTATTTTAACTTTTTTCTCTCTTCTCTCTTCTCTCTTTTCTTTCCTCACTTCTCCACATACCCCTTAAAATTATCTAAAATCATTTGCCAACCCATTTGTTGCATTTCTGGGGGATTCTGGTTTTCAGGTTCAAACTCTTCAGTGATGAGGGTTCCTTCCTTGGTTTCTTCAAAATGAACAAACATTTTCCGCTGATCACCCAATTCAATTGCTAAGGTTTTTTCTTGGACGATTTTTTGGTAAGTTCCCCAAAAATCAAAGCTAAATGACCCATCTTTGGCAGCCATGATATAATGAAATTCACCCCCTAATTGTAAGTTATTTTTTGCTTCTGGGCAATGCCAATCCGGACTAGCGAAATTCCAATGAATGATGTGATTTTCTTGAGTCCAACATTCCCATACTTTTGAAATGGGAGCATTGATGGTTGATCGTACAGTTATAAGAGTCATGTTATGCTGGGATATTAGTTAATTATTGAATAAAGTCTGCCCTCATTGGGCTAAATGGGTTGGTTCCTTTTTGAAATTCTACTTTGACCAGCATTAAATTGGGATCGTGAGAAAGAACTTTTCTCCGGATTTTGTCTTCTAAAATCTCCCATTCTACTGAATCATTTTGGATAAATGTTTCCATTAACTATGAATTAAAAAAATGTTCTGCAATATACCATTCAATTGTAGATTGAAATTAATTGATTGGAACAATATTTTGATTTATCAAGACAAAATACCCCGAATTATGGACAAAACAAGGGGTATTTGATAGTTTAAAGGCCTTTGGCTTTTCATAATATTGGGGAAAATTTATCATCTAAATCATTCCCTTTTATGAAAAAGCAAATTTTAACCTTGATCTTTTTGTCCCTTGTTGGACTGAAATTAGTTGCTCAAGACACAGAGCGTACCTTTATCTTACTAAATGAGAGTAAAGTGGCAGACATTGACATTTACAAGAAAAACTATCCTGCCATTCGTAATTGGTGGTTGAAGGCTTCTCCAGCGACGTATAATCGTTCTGCGCATACTTCCGAAACTGGGCGTACTTACAGCATGGTGTTTATCAAAGGCGATAAAAACTTTGGAGAATACATTGGTAATAGAGGGGAATTGACCACTAAAATTGGTGTTGAATTGAAGGATCTTGTGGCTCAATCCACAGCGAATCAAACCCAGGCTACCACTCGTTCTTCTTGGGTTCAAGTAAAAAACATTAGCGTCATTGAGCCCGATTTTAAACTGGAGAATTATGATTTCCGTAAGGTGGTTCTTTTTACAGTGCCTTTTGATAAGGTAAACGAGTACGAAAGCTTGATTGAAAAAGCAAATGCGGAAGATAAAGCACTTGGATTGAAATATAATTACATCGTTTATCGTGCCATTGATGGTTATGCGAACAATACTTATCTATTGATTCTGCCTGATAAGTCAAGATTGGATTATTACACGCATCAGGATGAGCGCAATGCCAAACGCAAAGGAAATGCTATTTTGACGGAGACCAACAAAAAGGCGAGTCAATTAAGAAATACCATTCGTTTAGATCATTTAAGTCGAGTAATGAATTAACATCTAGTTTCCCATTCTTAAAAACAACCCTATTACTCTTCAAATAGATAGTAATAGGGTTGTTTTGTGTAATTATTTAAAAGAGTCATTTGAGATAATTTTGATATATTACACAAGATTTTTTAAATTCAATGAATGGGTAAAAAAGTTATATATTATATTATTATTTTTTTGATGTTTAAACTACAAGTTTATGGTCAAAGGATTTATTCTATGGTATTTAATCAATTGCCTCAGAATTATCAATTTTACCCTAGGGATAAAAATAATTTAGCAATAATTCCCTTGAAAGGAACAATTGAAATACCTGGATGGGAATATTTAAGCGTAGTAATATCCAAAGAAGGTAAACCAAGTTCTTATTACAAAGCTGATTTCAAATATTCTGAAACAAATAAATCTTTGGGGACTTTCTCATTAGAAATAGCTATTAAAGCAGAATTAGCCGAGTATGAATTTAAGTATTACGCTGTTAAAAATAAGTCAGATTCTGTATTAATGGCTACCAGAACAAATATTGTAGCTGGAGATGCATTTGTTTTCAGTGGTCAATCGAATTCTTATAATGGCTGGGAGTTTTCACCGACATATAGAGGAAAATATACAAGAAGTTTTGGTCGTTTTTATTCAGATTATATGAATTACGACAATTATCAAGCTCAAGATACGCTTTGGAGTGTTGCAAATGGACAATCCCCTGTTGGACAATGGGCAGGAGAGGTAATGAGATTAATTGTAGAAAATCACAAAATTCCCGTATGTATCATTAATGGGGGAAGTGGTGGATCTTCAATTGGATTCAATCTGTATAGAAATCCATATAATCCATATGATTTAAGTACCTCTAATGGACGATTACTTTATCGCGTAAAAAAGGCAGGTTTAGAAAATCATATTAAAGCATTTATCTATCGCCAAGGTGAAAATGAAGCAAATAGTGACGGTTTTATTTGGAAAAATTTATTTCTTGAACACGTAGAAAATATAAAAAAAGAATATCCAAATTTGAAAAAAATGTATTTGCCTCAAATAAATGTAATAAATGGACAATCGATATGGCAGGGAATTTTAAGGGATGATCAAAGAAAAGTAATTAGTTCAAATGGATTTATAAAAGGATTTTCAACTGTTGGAACGAAAGGGCATGATGGGGTACATTACGGTTCAGAGGGACATAAGCAATCTGGTTTAGAGTTTTACAGAATTTTAGCGGAGGATTTTTATCAAACTAAACCCAACGTCCTCAATTATAGTCCTAATGTTCAAAAAATTCAATATTTAAATAAAAATAAAACAAGAATTGAAATAGTTTTTGATTCAGGTCAAAAAATCCAAATTCCAAAAGATACTTTGTTAATATCAAGAAATGGAATTCCTATTCTTAAAAAACCTTATGAATCATTTTATTTTAATGAAGTTGGGATTCCAATTGAAACCTCCAATTCAAGTAATATTTCAAAAATTTTTGCTAACAGAAACTCTTTAATTTTAGATTTAAACCAAGCCCCTACTAAAGATGTTTTAACTTATTTGCCAGTTTGTAGTTCAGAAAATAATATAATTTACCCTTTTGCAGGGCCTTATATTCTAAATACTTTAGGCATGAGAGCTTTTTCTTTTGAAAATGTTCAAATCAATCCATTTGATGAAAATTTAGATTCAGATGGCGATGGCATAAGAGATAGTATTGAAAGATTGTTGTCAACGAATTTAGAATCAATAGATAACGAAAATGATGGACTTCCTGATTACTTGGATCTAGATTCAGACAATGACTACATCCCAGATTCTATAGAAAAAGGCACCAATGGTGTAATTCCTATTGATACAGATGGAGATAAAATTTATAACTATATAGATCTAGACTCGGATAATGATGGCATTCCCGATGCGGTTGAAGCAGGAATAAACCCTGCAATTCCTGTTGATACGGATAAAGATGGAATTTCCGATTATATAGATCTAGACTCGGACAATGATGGTATTCTCGATGCGGTTGAAGCAGGAATAAACCCTGCAATTCCTGTTGATACGGATAAAGATGGAATTTCCGATTATATAGATCTAGACTCGGACAATGATGT
>JBJTNH010000038.1:0-3554 GCA_046073945.1 Aquirufa sp.
ATATTATCAATTATTCCAATCCAATGCTTTTGCAGTTATCGATTTAACATATCATAAAAATTTATTGAGAATTCAAGAATGGCATTCATATAAAGACGAAAATGAAATATTTGAAGGTAAAATAATACAAGTAAATCCACAAGGATTACTATTAATGGAGAAAGAAACAGAGGTGAAAACATATGATTTAAAGGAAATAATTTTTATTTTTCCATCTTAAAATAATCCTCTTTCATGATTCTAGAATATAAAAGTCAATTAGAAAACTTTCTTCATTGGTCAAAAGCAACTCCGAATTCTATCTATTTGAAACAACCGATTGGAGATACATTTATCGATTTTAGTTTTATTGAATCTGAGGATCAAGTAAAAAAGATAGCACATTTTTTACAAAGCAAATTAAAAGATGGACCAAAACACGTGGGTATTTTATCCAAAAACTGTGCCCATTGGATTTTAGCAGACTTGTCAATCATGATGGCAGGGGCTGTTTCTGTTCCTTTTTACCCAACTCTATCTGGAGAGCAGTTGCAGGAAGTCTTATTGCATTCCGATTGTCAAATTTTATTCGTTGGAAAATTAGATAATTGGCAAGAAATCAAAAATTTCATACCAAAAAATATAACAATTATTTCAACAGACGAGATCTTAGAAAATGACATCTATCATTGGAAAGATCTAATAATTCGAGAGGAGAAATTAGAGATTTTACCAAAATACAATCAAGAAGATATTATTACAATTGTCTATACTTCTGGTACAACAGGTACACCTAAAGGAGTAATGATTCCATTTAAATCCATTCCTCTTGCGATTAATGCCGCGAAAGAAGTGGCATTTTTATCCTTACCTAATTCACGATTTATCTCTTACTTACCGTTATGCCATATTGCTGAGCGTAATTTTGTTGAATTTGCTGCCACAGCTGCTGGAGGCACCATTTATTTTGTAGAAAATTTAAACACTTTTAGAAATAATTTACTTGCTGCAAGACCTACACACTTTTTAGCAGTTCCAAGAATTTGGGCCAAATTTAAAGAAGGAATCATTCAAAAAATAGGAAGTGAAAAAAGATTGTCACAATTATTAAATGTACCTATCTTGAATACTATCTTGAAAAAATTCATCAAAAAGTCTTTGGGATTGGATCAAACCAAATTGTTGATTACTGGGGCAGCACCTATGCCAAGTGAATTACTGATTTGGTATCAAAAATTAGGTATGGAGATCCAAGAAGCTTATGGAATGACTGAAAACTTAGGAATTAATTCATTAATGCCCAAGAAGCAAATTAAATTAGGAACAGTTGGTAAAGCTTGGAGTTTATGTGAAATAAGAATCAATGAAGGAGATCAAGAGATTCAAATGTATGGAGAGCATATTTCCAAAGGTTATTACAAAGAACCTCAATTAACAGCCGATTTATTTAATGGCAAATGGTTAAAAACGGGTGATGTAGGCCATATCGATGAAGACGGATATTTGAGTATTATTGGGAGAGTAAAAGATATTTTCAAGACTTCCAAAGGCAATTATGTTGCTCCTGCACCCATAGAAAACCACTACAGTCAGCATCCTTGGATAGAACAAATTTGTGTTGTCGGAATCAATTTACCTCAACCTATTGCATTGCTGATTTTAAACACTCAAGGAAAAGAAAATAGCCCTAATGAAATCATTTCAGAGCTAGACGAACTTAGAAAAAATATCAATATACATTTCAAAAAGTATGAATATGTCTCAAAAATTATCATTTTATCTGATGACTGGAATATTGAAAATAATTGCCTAACTCCTACTCTAAAAATCAGAAGACCGAATATAGAAAAACGCTATCAAAATCAGTTAGAAAATTGGTTTAACCAAAATGAAAGCATAATTTTTAATTAATAAATCATAGGAATAAATAATTTCATTACCTTGTAGTAATGAGTATGCAGTTATCTAAAAAAATCCTATTTTTTATCAAAATACCATGGTGGTTGTGCTTCCTTGGGTATTTCTCTTTTGGCCAATCGATACAAATAGAAAGCATACAATTCAAAGGAAACGATAAAACAAGAGCTTCCATATTAAGTAGAGAATTAGACATATCGGAGAAAGATTCTATTGAAATTGAATCGATTGATAAGCGCTTAGAGTTTAATCGAAGGAAATTAATGAATACCAATTTATTTATTTGGGTGAAGGTAGATTATCACCAAACGAATAATGGCAAGTTGGAAATATCATTTGAATTTTTGGAGCAATGGTACATATTGGCATATCCTGTTTTTCAATTAGCAGAGAGAAATTTAACAGATTGGTGGACAAGGGGTCATAATTTCGACCGAGTAGTTTATGGAGCACATTTTACCCATAACAATTTCAGAGGAATGTCTGAAAAGATTCAAATACGGGCAGAAAGCGGATTTACGGAGCGATTAGACTTTAATTATACAAATCCATATACTGACATAAAAAAAACCTTAGGAATCGCCTTAAATCTCAATTATCAGACTACAAAAAGTTTAGCTTATATTTCAAAACATGATACGTTGAAATTTATTCAAGCCAATAACAACATGAGAGAAAAATGGTCGGGTGGTATCAGTTTAAGAAAACGTTTCAAGTTTTATGATTTCCAAACCATTGAATTAAAATACAATCATTCTATTCTAGCAGATACAATATTAAAGCTTAATCCAACGTATTTACAAGGAAAAACAAATGAGCAGAACTATTTTCAAATGGGGTATCAATTCTCTTATGATTTTAGAGATTTTGTAGCTTACCCATTGAGAGGAAAGAAAATAGACATTGGATTCATCAAATATGGTCTATTTAAACAAGATGAAGTCAGTTATTGGGAAATTTTAGGTGCAGCGGCCTATTTCTTTGATTTAAAGAATAAATTTTTCTTAACGAATCAGGTAAAAATAAAATACACACAAGAAGATCAGACCATCCCCTATTCAAATGTCCGCGGATTAGGATATGGGAATGAATTAGTTCGCGGATATGAATTAAATGTAATCGATGGGGATAGTTATTTTTTATCTAGAAATACATTGAAATTTGAGTTATTTTCAAAAATATTACCCATCAAATTCATTCCCTGGAAACAATTTAATCAATTACCCATATCGATTTACCCAACGGCATTTTTTGACTTTGCTTATGTGAATCAACCAAAAACAATGAATTATAATAGTTCATTAGCAAACAAATGGATTTATGGTTATGGATTGGGCTTTGATATTGTAACCTATTATAACATCGTTTGTAAAATCAGTTTCCCCGTCATTAATGGGAACAAATCTGGATTTGTGGTTAATTTAGGAAGGGAATTTTGAGAAGAAAAGAGAAGAGAGAAAAGAGGAGAGAGAAGAGATGTAAGATGTAAGATGTAAGATGTAGGATGTAAGAGGTAAGTGTCTCGTCCTAAGAAAAGTTTACAGTTTTATAAACCTTAATCTTATGGACCAAAGAAGAAAAGTAATTCGTTACAGTGAAAGTTTTAAACAACAGATAATCTCTGAATATGCTAGTGGTAAATCGACCATCTCGTCCTT
>JBJTNH010000039.1:0-28494 GCA_046073945.1 Aquirufa sp.
CAGTCGTTCAGCGGATGATAATTCGGCAAAAATTTCTTTCCGAGTTAGGGGAAAAGTTCCAAGTTTTTATGATCCTCAAACAGGAAAAATTTCGAAAATCTCGTATGAAATTAAGGGAGGCAGAACTGAAATAGACTTGAAATTTTCTCCTTGGGATGCTCAGTTCATTGTGTTTGACGGTATTTCTACGACCAATAAGTTGATGGTTCCTGATGCTAAATTAGCCGATTCAAAACGTTTGGAAGGTCCATGGACGGTGAAATTCCAAAAGGACAGAAGTGCTCCGGATGAAATTAAAATGGATCAATTGATTGCTTTGAATAAAAGCGATTTGGAAGGGGTTAAATATTTTTCTGGTGCAGCTACTTATGTGAATCGAATTGATTTAATGAGTATTGCTAGAGGAGAAAAAATTGAATTGGATTTGGGTGATGTGAAAAATTTAGCCGAAATCTCTATCAATGGGAACCTTGTGGCAACTTTATGGAAAAAACCTTTTAAAGTAGATATTACAGACGCTTTGAAAATGGGGAAAAATACGCTGGAAATTAAAGTGGTCAATTCCTGGGTAAATCGTTTGGTCGGAGATGCTCAACCGAATGCCAAGAAAATCACTTTTACAACCATGCCATTTTTTCAAGCGGGTTCACCGACAGAAGAATCAGGTTTATTAGGGCCTGTTCTTGTGAATCGTTTAAAATAAAATCTTATATTTCGGACAATTATTTAAAACCTATTTAAAATGTCTGAATCGAATTCAAAATTTACCTTGACCGAAGACTGGACTGTCGTAGTCTTCGGTTTTTTACTTATCGCACTTGCGCTTTTTGGCATCAAAGTCCCGAGTCCCGCTTTTGGGTGGAAAGACAGCACTGAACTTTTTGAAAAAGTATTGATTGCCGAAAACTTCACTAAAATAGCCACAGTATTCTGTTACGTATATGGTGTAGCGATTTTAGCCACCAAAGCATTGGGTAAAAGTGTGCTTGCGACGATCAAGGGATTTCCTATTGTGTATGTCTTAACCTGTTTAGCATTGATTTTAGCCGGAAATGCTTTCCTGAAAAATTGGAACTTGGAAGCGGTGATTTTCAGTCTTTCTATCGGTTTGATTTTAAGTAATTTCTTTTCACTTCCAAAATGGTTGACTGACTCGCTTTCAACGGAATTATTCGTTAAAATTGGATTAGTCATTTTAGGCTCTAGCGTCATATTTGGGGATATTTTAAAAGCAGGGTCTTTGGGCTTGGTGCAAGCATTAATTGTGGTCGTATCTGTTTGGTATTTTGCCTTTTGGGTAGCTAAAAAAATGGGGATTGACGAAGAAATGGCGATTATGATATCCAGTGCTGTTTCTATTTGCGGTGTTTCAGCAGCGATTGCCACATCAGGCGCTATCAAGGGAGATTCAAAAAAACTATCTTATGTGATTTCCATCGTCTTAATTACAGCCATTCCAATGATTATCTTTTTGCCATTTATTGCTCAGGCATTGGGACTCTCTCAAGAAGTTACAGGCGCTTGGTTAGGTGGAACCATAGATACCACGGGGGCAGTAATTGCTTCAGGAAGTTTGGTTGGAGAGAAAGCCTTAGAAATTTCAACGATCGTGAAGTTTTCACAAAATGTCTTATTGGGTTTAGCGGCTTTCGCCATTTCGATTTATTGGACCTATACCAAAAATCAATCAGCGGAAGTAAAAGAAGCAAAACCGACAGTTGGAGTCATTTGGGAGCGTTTTCCAAAATTTGTGATTGGCTTTATTGCAGCCTCCCTTGTATTCTCTTTTTTGGTAAGTCCTGAAAAAATTGAATCTGTTAAAGGAAGTTTGAAGGCGCTTCAAGGACTTTGGTTTGCATTAGCATTCACGAGCATTGGATTGGAAACCAAATTTGCTGATTTATTCAATAAAGAGGGCAAAAAGCCGTTGTATGCTTTTTTAATTGCGCAATTGTTCAATGTATTTGTTACACTTTTGATTGCGTATATTTTGTTTTAAATCGCGCACTCACTTGCGCTCGGCTGCGCCGAGTGCGGACTATGATTAGAACTTGCAGTTCTTTATTTAAACTTTTACTCGCGCTCAGTTGTACTGAGTGCGGACTATTATCAGAACTTGTAGTTCTTTATTAAACCTTTTACTCGCGCTCAGTTGTACTGAGTGCGGACTATGACTAGAACTTGTAGTTCTTTATTAAACCTTTTACTCGCGCTCAGTTGTACTGAGTGCGGACTATTATCAGAACTTGTAGTTCTTCATTTAAGCCTCCAATGAAACATTTTTTACTTTTATTCGTAGCGTTTATTTCTTTTACAGCCCTCGCCCAAAAAGACTCCCTTTTTGTTAGCGAAGAAATTGCTTTGGGGCCTATAAAAGGAACATTGACCAACCCTTTGAAGTCGAATAAAAAATTAAACTTGGTTATTTTGATAGCAGGCTCTGGCCCAACGGATCGAGATGGGAATAATCCCATGATGAAAAATAATTCTTTAAAAATGTTGGCGGAGGCATTGGCATCCAATGGAATTGCCGTTTTACGCTACGATAAGCGATTGATTGCTCAAAGTCAGGTGCCTGATTTGAAAGAAGCTGATTTGCGTTTTGATACATATATCAACGATGCTTCAGATTGGGTGAAAAAAATGAAGGCAGAAAAGAAATTTGCCAAAATAATCATAGCTGGGCATAGTGAAGGTTCATTGATTGGTATGATTGCTGCCCAAAATACGGATGCTTTTGTTTCTATTGCAGGTGCGGGGGATCCCGCAGATCAAATTCTGAAAAAACAATTGAGTACTCAACCCAAAATGGTACAAGATTTATGTTTTCCAATCATTGATAGTTTAAAAGCAGGGAAATTGGTTTCCAATGTTTCACCTATGCTAAATTCGCTTTTCCGAGCGAGTGTTCAGCCTTACTTGGTT
This sequence comes from Aquirufa sp., assembly GCA_046073945.1. Lineage (GTDB taxonomy): Bacteria > Bacteroidota > Bacteroidia > Cytophagales > Spirosomataceae > Aquirufa. The sequence continues at coordinate 2,926 of JBJTNH010000039.1, forward strand.
TCTTGGTTTAAGTACAATCCAGCTATAGAAATAACGAAATTAACCATTCCGACTTTGATTATTCAAGGAACGAATGACCTCCAAATTACTGCGGATGATGCCAATGTTTTGTACAAAAATGCAAAATTTGGCCAATTGCTAATGATTGAAAATATGAATCATGTGCTAAAAATTGTTACAGGAGATCGAGCAGCGAATATGCAGGCATATAGTAATCCCATTTTACCACTTTCAGAGAAATTGGTAGACGGAATAGTTCAATTCGTGAAAAAACAATGATGAACTAAATGGAATGGAAACAATTTTTTGAGGGTTTATTTTCACTGGAAACATTCTCAGAATTGCATCCATTGTTTGTGCATTTTCCCATTGGACTCCTATTGCTCCTTGGATTTTTTTCACTTTTACCAAAATCCAAGAGGGAAAGATTAGAGCCTTCCTTCGATTATCTACTAAAAGCAGGGGTGTTTTTTTCTTTGCTTTCTTGTGTATCAGGGTATTTATTGGCCAATTTGGAAGAAATGAAATCTTCCTTAGTTCAACAACATCAGTGGTTTGGAATCTCTACAACATTGGTTTATTTGGTGATTATTTTCATCAAAAAATACCGTAATTTTTCATTGCCCATTGCCACTATTTTTCTGCTTATTACTTTCTATCTTGGTACAATCCTTACCCACGGAAGTTTCAAATTATGGAAAGAAAATGTCATTCATTCTGTTCAAACACTTTTGGAAAAACCCAAGCCAAAATCCTTGGAAGCCATTTCTGCAGAACCTGAAAAATCAATTCCATTTGAAAAAGAAGATATATTGGAGGAAGAAATTCCACCATTAGCCATGAAGGAGGCTAATGTGGAGGCTATAAACGCTCTTAAAACGCAAGGAATTGTGGTGACAAAAATGGAGGAAAATAGTCAGGGACTAGCTTTGAATTTTGTCAATGTGTCCTCATTAGATCCTTCTATTTTGGCTCAAATGATGAGCCTCAAAGATCAAATTGTCTCTTTGCGCTTGAATAATATTCCGCTCACAAAACAAGATTTACAAAAAATTGCCTTGTTCAAAAATCTTCAAAATCTGCAATTGGCCAATACGCATTTAAGCGATGAATCCTTGTTGCAAATTACGCAGTTGCCTTTTTTGGAAGAATTGAATGTATATAATAATCCTTTGACTGATAAAGGAGTTTTAGCTTTGCAAAAATGTAAAGTGCTTAAAAAATTGTTTGTTTGGAAGACCAAAGTAAGTCAATCGGCTTTGGCAGAATTGCAAAAGAATTTGCCTGCCCTTCGCATAGAGGCCGGTTTTCAAGTATTGTCTAAACCTGATTCCATTAAGAAATGATAAAATACCTTTTATTGCTTTTTCCGGGATTACTTTTTGCTCAAAAAAGCAAAGAAACGATGCTTAAAATTCCTGAGGAGATTATCTTTGAAATGGGCCAATTGCCCAAAGAATTAGATTATAATATTCATGTAAAACCCATTTTGTCTGATAAATGCTTCGCTTGCCATGGTCCAGACAAAGCGAAACAAAAAGCGGGTTTGAGGCTCGATTTACAAGATGCTGCCTATGCTGAACTACCCGAAAGTCCAGGGAAATTTGCCATTAAACCGGGTCAATTAAAACAAAGCGAATTATATCATCGGATTATTTCCAATGACCCTAAGTACAGGATGCCAACCCCTAAATCGCACCTAAGTTTAAGCACGAAAGAAAAGGCCATTTTGATTAAATGGATTCAAAATGGAGCGATTTACCAAGCACATTGGGCTTTTGTGAAACCACAGAAAAAAAATATTCAAGACAAATCGCTGGTTCAACCTTCTCAGATCATTGATTATTTTGTTCAAAAAAAACAACAAGAATTAGGCTTAAAGTCGAATCCCAAAGCCAGCAAAGAATTATTACTTCGGAGGTTGTACTTAGATGTTACAGGTTTGCCACCAAGTTTAGCAGAAGTAGATGATTTTTTACAAGATAAAAGTCCCAATGCCTTTGAGAAAAAAGTAGATAAATTACTTCATTCGCCCCATTTTGGCGAAAAAATGGCTACTGATTGGTTGGATATCGCACGATTTGCCGATTCGCATGGCTATACGGTAGATAGAATTCGGGATATGTCGCCTTATCGCGATTGGGTGATAAATGCCTTTAATCAAAATATGCCTTATGATAAATTTATCCATTATCAATTGGCCGGCGACCTGATGCCTAATCCAAGCAAGGAAATGTTGATTGCAACAGCCTTTAACCGCAATCATCAGCAAAATACAGAAGGGGGAATCGTTGAAGAAGAGTTCCAAACTGAATATGTGATGGATCGAACAAATACGTTTGGAGATGCTTTTATGGCACTTTCTGTGGGTTGCGCCCGTTGCCATGATCATAAATATGATCCAATTTCCCAGAAAAATTATTATGAGTTGTTTAGCTTTTTCAACAATGTAAGGGAGGCGGGTCAAATTTCCTACAATGACGATATGCCTACGCCTACGATGTTACTGCCAAGCAAAGAAAAAGAGGCAATTCTGGCATTCATTCAGCAGAAAATTCACCATAAAGAAACGGAATTGTCTTCAATAAAAAGTCAAAATGTGCCTGCTTTTGAAACATGGTTAAACCAAGGGAATCATCAAAAATTGGGAGAAAATCGTGTTCCTATGGCTGGGTTGAAAGGATATTACAGGTTTGAAAAAGGTCTCCTCAATGAAATAGATTCTACCCAAAAAGCGGAAATGAAACATGAATCTGGACAAAAAGGGGATTTGCCAAATTTTCAAAATGATACAAAAGGTAATCATTTGAGTTTGGATGGTGACGTCTATTTAGATTTGAATACGGTTGGATTTTTCCGAAAATCGAATCCTTTTACCGTAGCAATTGCTGCATATATTCCCAAAGAGTTAAATGAGGGAGTAATTTTGCACAAATCCAATGCGGAACGCTTGTATAATTTCAAAGGTTTTCATTTGTACTTGCGAAATGGCAAATTTGAAATTACCATGGCACATACCGCGCCTTCGAATGCCATAACGAAGTTGTCTGTTCAAGAAGCCCCACGAAACAAATGGGTTCATTTGGCTTTAAGCTATGATGGTTCATCTTCTGCCAAAGGGTTTAAATTATTTCTTGATGGGGAAGAATTAGAGATGGAAACGGAAATCGATCAATTGTACAAAGACATCATTTTTCATTCTAAATCCGAACCCGCTATTCAAGTCGGTGCTTGGTGGCGTGGACTCGGTTTTAAAGGGGGAAAAGTGGATGATTTAATGGTGTATAACCGGGAATTATTGCCTTTGGAAGTAAAAATCATTGCCCAAAAAGCCGATTGGAATACGATTGTTTCAAAATCAATCAAGGATCTTTCTAGCCAGGAAAAAAACGTTTTACATGATTATTTTACCCAAGTTTGTGACGAAAACTATCAAAAAGCATATAAAGAGTTAACAGATTTGCGCACCGCCTTATCCGATTCTACGGAGCATATTTCTGAATTGATGATCATGCAAGAGCGTCCTAAACCTAAGCAAGCTTATTTGCTTGCTCGGGGTCAATACGATGCACCCACTATTCCAGTTTATCCTTCCACTCCGAATAGTGTGTTGAATTTTCCAGCTCATTTACCTAAAAATAGATGGGGCTTGGCGCAATGGTTGACCAACGAAAACCATCCACTAACTGCCCGTGTAGTGGTGAATCGTTTGTGGCAAAATTTCTTTGGAACAGGTTTGGTCAAAACCTCGGAAGATTTTGGGAATCAAGGAGAAATGCCTAGTCACCCAGAATTGCTGGATTGGTTGGCGGTTGATTTGATGCAAAATAAATGGGATGTAAAATACCTCATTAAGCAAATATTGCTCTCTGAAACGTATCAGCAAGATTCTAAAACAAGCAAAGAAAACAGAGAGATAGATCCTGAAAATCGCTATTTGTCCAGAGGCCCCTCAACTCGATTAACCGCTGAAATGATGCGTGATAATGCATTGGCTGCCAGCGGTTTACTGAATGTTGACATTGGAGGAAAGAGTGTGAAGCCCTATCAACCGTCTGGAGTATGGGAAATCAATAGCTCCACTTATACCCAAGACACCACAGACGCCATTTATCGGAGAAGTTTGTATGTCATTGTTAAAAGAACCGTTCCGAACCCCACCTTGAGCACCTTTGATGCTTCAGCACGAACATCTTGTCTGCCAAGACGACAAAAAACAAATACTCCCTTGCAAGCTTTGGTGGCATTAAATGACCCTACTTATGTGGAGGCGTCAAAGTTGATTGCCTCTGAAATGTGTCAAGAAAAAGATGTTAAAACTGCTATAAAAAATGCCTATCGGAAATTGACAGGGGTATCGCCTAATGAATCGCAAATGGGTTTATTGATGCAATTACAAACTAGTCAAGCAGCTAAATTCAAGCAATTTCCAGAAAAAACCTTGGGTTGGATTCAGGCAGGAAGACGAAAGGTTTCGGCTGGATTAGATAAAACGCAATTAGCCGCCAACGCCGTTGTTGCAAGTACTATTTTAAATTCGGATGCAACCCTAATGAAGCGATAATCATGGATAAAAATAATGACTTGTTCGAATTACATCGTAAAATAGATCGCCGAGATTTTCTTCAAAAAACGGCGATGGGTTTTGGTGCATTGGCATTGAATTCGGTTTTTGCTGGACAAGCCAAAGGCGAAAGCATAGAAGATCAAATCATGCGTGCTTTACCCAGTATTGCCCCCAAAGCCAAGCGCGTTGTGTATTTATTTATGGCTGGTGGACCTTCTCAATTTGAGACCTTTGACTATAAGCCAAATTTGAAGTCGTTTTATGGCAAAGATTTACCCGATTCGATTCGAAAAGGGCAAAGATTGACGGGCATGAGCGCCAATCAAGCCATTTTGCCGGTGGTTCCTCCCAATTTCAACTTTCAACGACATGGTAAATCAGGCACATGGGTGAGTGAATTATTGCCATATACAGCCCAAGTAGTGGATGATTTGTGCATCATCAATTCCATGTTTACGGAACAAATTAACCATGATCCGGCCATTACTTTTTTCCAAACGGGACATCAATTGGCGGGCAGACCTTCGATGGGTTCTTGGTTGAGTTATGGTTTAGGTTCTGAAAATCAGAATTTACCAGCTTTTATTGTGTTGGTTTCCAAAGATGCCAGCAAAGATCAACCCTTGTATGCTCGACTTTGGGGAAATGGATTTTTGCCTTCAGAGCATCAGGGTGTACAATTTAGGTCGGGAAAAGACCCTGTTTTATTTTTGAACAATCCAGAGGGCTATGATGGAGCAGATCGAAAAGAAATGTTGGATTATTTATCCAAATTAAATGCTTTGCAAAATGATACCTGGGGTGACCCTGAAATTGATGCCCGCATTGCTCAATATGAAATGGCCTTTAAAATGCAGACCTCTGTTCCAGAAGTGATGGATTTAAAGGATGAAAGTGAAGAAACCTTTGAACTATATGGGCCTGGAAGTAAGGACAAAGGAACATTTGCTGCCAATTGTTTATTGGCAAGAAAGTTATTAGAAAAAGATGTTCGTTTTGTTCAATTGTATCATCAAGGGTGGGATCATCATGGCGATTTGCCCAAAAATATGGTCAAGCAATGCAAGCAAACAGATCAAGCGACAGCTGCTTTGTTAATTGATTTGAAACGACGGGGCCTATTGGAAGATACGTTGGTTATATGGGGTGGTGAATTTGGTCGGACGGTATATTCGCAAGGGAAATTATCTGCAACTTCTTATGGCCGCGATCATCATCCTCGTTGCTTCTCTATGTGGATGGCCGGGGCAGGAGTAAAGCCAGGCATCACTTATGGGCAAACCGATGATTTCTCTTATAATATTCTTAAAGACCCTGTCCATGTGCATGATTTTCAAGCTACCTTATTGCACCTAATGGGCATAGACCACGAACAATTAACCTTCAAATTCCAAGGGCGAAGATTCCGTTTAACGGATGTGCATGGAAAGGTGGTGAAGGGGGTCCTTTCTTAAACTCTGTGCCCTTCGTGTTAAAATTTTGTTTACCATAAAGATCACAAAGAGAGTTTAAAAATATCACTTTTTCATTTTTCTAAAAAATAAATCTACTAATTTTATATACTAATAAATGGCTTTATTTTTAATTTAAGGCACATTTTTTTCGTTTTTTCGAATTACCCTAAAATTTTCTTCCAACATATTTTTGCATTTTAGTTATTTACCTTTTATGTTTGCATTATAATCTACTAAAATTATAGACTTAGTAGTGTAATTGTAAATCAAAGATTAATATGAAAAAGGTAAGCAGTTTTATTTTCGGACTTGGAATTTTGTTTTTGTCGTTTGGTCTATCAGCGCAGCAAGCAAAAACCGTGATCAATTCAACTTTAAGTGGTCAAGTATTTGATGCCAAAACCAAAGAGCCAATTCCCGGCGCTTCACTTTTCATCAAAGGCACTACCCATGGGGTAACCACGGATGCTGAAGGGCATTTCTATTTTCAAACAGGTCAAAAATTTCCTTATACCATAATCGTAAGTTTTATAGGTTACCAAAAAACAGAATACATCGCCCAAGGAACGCCTGTCCAAATTTATTTGAATGAAGATATTCAGGAATTGAATGAAATTGTGGTTACTTCCAGACGCAGAAAAGAAGCAGTGCAAGATGTACCCATTCCAATAACTGTGGTAGGAGGGGTGAAAGTGGCGGAAACGGGTGCATTTAACGTTAACCGTTTAAAGGAATTGATTCCTTCTGTCCAACTTTACTCTTCTAATCCACGAAACACAGCTTTAAGTATCAGAGGTTTAGGGACAACTTTTGGACTAACGAATGATGGAATAGACCCAGGTGTTGGGTTTTATGTAGATGGCGTTTATTATGCTCGTCCAGCAGCTACCACCATGGATTTCATTGACGTAGAGCAAGTGGAAGTTTTGCGTGGACCACAAGGAACACTATTTGGTAAAAACACGACTGCCGGAAATTTCAATGTAACAACCAAAAAAGCCAGTTTTACTCCAGGAGCTCAATTTGAATTAGGTTATGGTAATTATGGTTTTATTCAAGCAAAAGCGTCCATCACAGGACCTTTGAGTAAAAAATTCGCAGGAAGAATTTCTTTTTCAGGGACACAAAGAGACGGACTTTTATATAACGTAGTTTCACAACAAAAGGTGAATGACATGAATAATATTGGTTTGCGTGGGCAATTATTGTTCGTTCCATCGGAGCATGTAAAATTGACTTTGATTGCGGATGTAACCCAACAAAGACCCAATGGATATGCGCAAGTTTTGGCAGGAGTAGTGCCTACGCTTCGTGCCAATTACCGCCAATTTGAGCAAATTATCAAAGATTTAAATTATACTCCAGCCAGTAGAAATCCCTTTGATCGATTGATTGATACCGATACTCCTTGGAGATCCAATCAAGATTTAGGAGGAATTTCATTAAATGCAGATATTCAAGTAGGTCCCGGAACTTTAACTGCTACTTCTGCTTGGAGATATTGGAATTGGGATCCGTCCAATGACCGCGATTTTACCGGATTGCAAGCCTTGAAATTGTCGCAGGCAACTTCCAAGCATCAACAATGGTCGCAAGAATTGCGTTGGGCAGGAACATTTTCTTCCAAATTAAGTGCCGTTTTTGGTGTATTTGCTTTTGGTCAAAACTTAAAATCCGATCCCGTTCAATTGGAAGAATCAGGGAAAGATACTTGGCGATTCTCACAAAGTACGACCAGCGCTTTATGGAAAACGCCAGGATTATTGGACGGTTACGGTATCAAAACGGATCAAAATTTGAATACGCTAAGTGCGGCTGTGTTTGGTCAATTGGACATCGCTTTGACCAATAAATTGAGTTTAATGCCAGGTTTACGTTATAATTATGATAAAAAATCCATCACTTTCAAAAGAGAAACTTATGGCGGATTAGTTACCACAGACCCCGCTTTGATTGCCTTGAAAAATCTAGTGTATAGCAATCAAGCCTTTGACGCCAATGTAGACGATACCAATTTTTCAGGACAAATCTCTTTGGCCTACAAAGCGAATAAATCATTCAATTCCTTTGTGACCTATTCCACAGGTTATAAACCCGTAGGGATTAATTTAGGTGGATTACCTTCTTCAGGAGGAAAGCCTATGACGGAATTAGCGACCATTAAACCAGAGGCCGTGAAGCACGTGGAGTTGGGGGTAAAAACCAAACCAAGTGTAAACACCACTTTGAATTTGACTTTATACAATACAGACATCAAAGATTATCAGACCTTGGTACAAACCCCTGATTTAGCGGTAAACAGAGGTTATTTGGCGAATGCGGAGGAAGTGCAAGTCAGAGGATTGGAAGTAGATGGAACCTTGAGTTTAACCAAGCACTTTTCGTTTTATGGAAACGTATCTTATACCGAAGGAGTTTACGTGAAATTCACCAACGCACCAACACCTTTGGAAGAAACAGGCGGCGCGAGTTTCAAAGACATTTCTGGTGGCGCACTTCCTGGCATTTCAAAATGGGTAGGATCTTTCGGAGGAGAATTTACGAGTTTTTCAAAATTATTGGGCCAAACTGGCGAATTTTATGTCGCTGTAGATGCATATACGAGATCCGGATTTTCATCTAGTCCATCGCCATCCAAATATTTGAACGTAGATGGGTATTCGCTATTAAACGCTCGTGTAGGATTTAGAGCAAGCAAAGGATTCAGTGTTGCTTTTTGGTCGAGAAATCTCTTGAACCAAGATTATTTCGAGCAATTACTCCCTGGTGCAGGCAACGCTGGCCAATACGCCGCTGTATTGGGAGATCCAAGAACTTTTGGAATTACCTTGAGGAATGCGTTTTAATGAAGAGAGAAGAGAGAAAACGGGAAAAGAGAAGAGAGGAAAGAGAAGAAAACATTGTGTCCTCCGTGTTAAAAACAAATGAAAATTTTTAACACAGAGGGCACGGAGAAAATTAGCATTTAAACCTCAATGGAAATATGCACTTTCCCTCCAAAGCCTTTTTCAACTATATCATAGAGCGTTTTTAATGTTAAATTACTTCCATTATTTTCAATTCGAGAAATATATTCACGTTTCTTATCCACAAGTTCTCCCAACTCAGATTGAGTTAATTTTTTTTCCTCACGGGCTTTTTTTAGTAACAAGCCAATTTTGAAGCCTTCTACCTCTCTTTCTAATTCATCACGTCTTTCCGTTCCTTGCGCTCCATAAACTTGATTCTTTATTTCTGTCCAGCTTTTAGTTTTCATTTTCCTTGGTTTTTTCGGTGAAATACATCTCCATTAATTGTAATGCTTTTTCTTTTTCTTTTTTTGGTGTTTTTTGTGTTTTCTTTTGAAATCCGTTAAGCAGAATAACCAGCTTTTCTTCGTCCAAAAAGCAAAAAAACCTCCAAATGTTTGAGGCTATCTGAATTCTTGCTTCATAAAGTCCTTTCGTGCCCTCTATATGCTTTAAATAATTGCTTGGTACTCTTTCTAAGGTTTCTATGGCTTCTATTATCTTAAAGATTTTATCCTGAACCTTTTGTGGCTGTGATAATAAAAAATCGATAAAATAATTTTTGTAAGCTACGACTTCTCGTATTTTCATTTTTCAAAGGTAATTTTTAAGTTACATTTGGCCAAATATTTATTCTTACTTTTACCGTTTTAGATGTCTATTTTGGTCAATTTTTCAAATGTAATAAAATACCCTAACCGCTTGAAATCAGTGAATTATTTTATCAACTTGTTGATTTTTTGGAAGAGAGAAGAGAGGAAAGAGGAGAGAGAAAATGGGAGGAGAGAAAAGAGGAAAACTTTGTGTCCTCCGTGTTAAAAACAAATGAGAATTTTTAACACAGAGGGCACGGAGAGTATTCAACTAAGAATTTAATTTTCTTTTCATTGGATTTTGACGATTTGAAAAGAATGAAATAATTTCAATGGAATTATCTTTTACTCGATAGTACAAGGTGTTGTGTTTTGCAATAACAACTCTCCGAATGTCTTTTCTGGCATCAGTAGCCTGAAAAAGATTCGGATTGTGAGAAAGTAAATTGAGCGTTTCTTCAATTTCTACAGCAAGATTTCTTAATTCTCGTTCTGTCCAGTTTGCTTGTAGATATTCGATTGTAATTTCTAACTCTCTTAATGCAAAATTAGTCCAAAGAATTTTATAACCACTTTTCATAAAGTTGTCTTGCTTTGGAATGTGAATTTAATTTTCCTGCGTCTGCATCTTGCAATCCAATTTCGATGGATTGTTTCTCTTCGTCAGAAATTAAATTCCACCAATCTTTATTTTCTTGTTTTTTTAAATCTATAATTTTATCAATTACAGATAAATCCTCAATAGTCGATAGCCATTGAATTAATTCCAATTTTTTGCTTTGTAGGTTTAATTCAGCTTTCATTTTTTTCTAGATTATGTTTTCAAAATTACAATTTAATTTTTAATAAGCATTTTTGACGTTGCTAAAAAACAATTACCTTACCGCAATGATAATACCCGTAGCCCAGTGTAGTTTTGTTAATGTCAAATCACCTCTACTTTCCAGATATTTCACAAAATTGTCTGCTTTTTCTTCATGACCTTCCGGCCAATTTTGTTGTGGCAACATATCGTCTACGATGTAAATGCCGCCTTTGTTTAACATGTTTAAAACTTCGTCTAGAAGGAGATATTTCCCATGCCAAGTGTCGGCAAAAATATAATCAAACTTTTGATTCAAGTTGCTTTTGACCCAATCTTCGCCGTCTGATAGAACCAACGTTAATCTTTTATCATTGCTCAAGAATTTACGGGCAATATCTAAAAAAGTTTCATCGTTATCGAACGAAATTAGGCTTGACTCGCTGTCCATGCCGTCTAGTATCCATGCGGTTGAAAGTCCAGTCCCTGTGCCTAATTCGAGGAATTTTCCTGCTGGTTTTGAAGCAGCAAGAGTTTTAAGCAAAGAGCCAGTCAACGGTTCTGAGGCCATGGTAAAGCCACTGTCTTTTGTTGACTGTTCAATCTCAAAATAAGCCTTGGGAATGTCTTGGTTAATTTCGTGTGTCATTTTTTGGTTAGTGAAAAGGGTTTATTTATTTGTAATCTTAGTAGTTAGTGTTAAACGATTTTTAAGTTGTTAACTTAATGAAAATGTAATAATATATGATTGAAATGAAGATCGAACTGAAGTTTCCAATTAAAAAGTAATCATTTTTAATTTTATCATTTTTGTCAAATCGAGTTCCTATTTTAATGGCGCCAAAAACAATTAATATTTGGGTCAAATTTATGGTTAAGGCAAAATATAAGAGGAATCTTTCTAATAATCCTTTGAATAAAGAAATGTCAAGTCCTAAAAACTTGTCGGCTGGTTCATCTTCGGAAATGGTTTTATCGACTTTAAAATATTTCCTTAAATAGGTGAAAAATGTTCGATTAACAATTATTTCTCCAATCAGGAAAATAAGAACGAAGCATAGGTATTTATCATTCATGGTTAGGATTTAAAATAAATAAAATAATATTTTTTATGTGGTTGTATTCGTGAATATTTAGGCTTTTTTTTCTCCTCCAAGCATTTGATGGATCGATGTTTACATTTTTAGCTACGGTTTTATAATCTTCATGTAATAAAAATTCTTTGACAATTTTTAAATCCTTCTCTTTCCAAGATTCAACAAAATGTTGATAGACGGTAAACGCTTTATTCAAATATGTTTCTGTGTTAAGTTCATTTTTTGTTAACCGAATCTTAAATCTAACTTCTTTGTTTTTCAAAGAATTCAATTCTTTTCTTGCATTTGTAAGCCCTTCACCTAACATTTCATAGGCTATTTTATTATTTATTTCTGTTTCTATTTGACCAAAATATAAAACATATCTTAATTTCAAATTGTATTGTTTATGTACTATTTTTTCTTCGATATCAAAAATTGTTTTGATTCCATTTTCCATCGAGTTTGATAATCCTTGAAATTCATCCCCTAAGGTTATTGTCAAAGGTGAAATTAAGTTTGCACCTTTTTCTTTATTTATTGTTGTTACAACGTCTTTAAGTTGCGTCATAAGTAATGCAGGATTTCTCCCACCACTATTTATTACATCAGCCATTAAAATTGGAATGTCCATTATTGCGCTTTTTTTACAAATTTATACTTTTTGTGTAAAAAACGCAATATTCATATTTTTGTAATTTTAATGCAAAATATTTTTCAATCTTTTCCCGTTTTAGATGTCTATTTTGGTTAATTGCTTCAAATGTAACAAAAACCCGCATCTACTTAAATGCAGTCAATGATTTTATCAATTTGTTGATTAGTAAGAGAGGAAATGATGTAAGAGATAAGATGTATGAGGTATTTTCTCTTTTCTCTTTTCCCGTTTTCTCTCTTCTCTCTTCATTATTTTTATTAAATTGCCTTTCTAAACCTATCAACAATGATTACCGAAAAAGAGAAGCAAGCCTATCAGCAAGACGGTTTTTTGATTGCTAGAAATATGTTTTCTGCGGAAGAAATCGACTTGTTGTACCAAATCGCAACGGATGATTCCGTGGTGTCCAATGCTTTTGATCTCAATGACCTTTCTGGCAAAAAGACTAAATTAACCCTCTGGTTTACTGCTGGAGATGATTCTTTTGGTCTAATGTCCCGTTCAGAACGCCTGGTGAAAGGGGTCCAAGCACTTTTAGGTGAGGGTGAAGTTTGTCATTTTCATTCCAAAGTGATGCAAAAAGAACCACGTGTTGGGGGCTCTTGGGAGTGGCATCAGGATTATGGCTATTGGTATAAAAATGGTTTTCTATTTCCAGAAGCTATGATTTCAGTTATGGTTGCGCTCACCGACGCTACGATTGAAAATGGATGTTTACAGGTACTAAAAGGTACCCATAAAATGCAACGTTTTGAGCATCTTTTCGCTGGTGAACAACAAGGTGCAGATATGGATTTTGTCAACGAAGCGGCTAAGGTTTCTGAATTGGTCTATTGTGAATTAAAAGCAGGTGACGTCTTATTTTTTCACAGTAATCTTCTCCATCGTTCCGAGGCTAATTTGTCAGATAACGCACGCTGGTCTGTCATTTCAGCCTATAATTTGGCCTTTAATAAACCTTTTAGAGAAAAAAATCTTTCTTGCATAACTCCCATTCAAATGGTTCCTGATACCGCGATTTTGGAATCAGGTAAGAAAAAAGTGGTATCAGAGGATTTTCTCAAAAAAGATGCAGAAATAACTTTACAAGATTTAAAAAAATAAAAGATGGCAAAAGTATGTATTTTGGGCGGAGGCTTTATCGGTCGTTTTTACGCTGATTCCTTGTGTGGTAGAAGAGGTCGTGATTTCGTTACAGTGGTTTACGCTAGAAAAGAAGAAACCGCTATTCGGTTTGCAAAAGATTATGCTGTACCACACCATACCTCAAATATGGAGGAGGCTATCGCTCATCCTGAAACGGAATTCGTGGTGATTGCTTTGCCAAATTATTTGCACGAAGATGCCGTTCATTTATGTGTCAAACACAAAAAAGCAGTGCTTTGTACCAAACCTTTGGGAAGAACCGCTGAAGAGGCTTTGCGCATGACTAAGGCTTGTGAAGAAGCAGGCGTTTTTGCAGGATATTTGGAAGACTTATGTTATACGCCTAAGTTTTTAAAATCGCTGAAAAGTGTTGAATCAGGGGCTATTGGCCGTATTTTATGGGCAAAGTCGAGAGAAACTCACCCGGGTCCACATTCCGACTGGTTTTGGGATATTCAAAAAGCGGGTGGTGGCGCAGTCTTGGATTTAGGTTGCCATTGCATTGAAATTGCTAGAAATTTTATCGGGAAAGATGTGAAACCTGTTGAAGTGATGTGCTGGGCAGATACACAAGTGAAACCCATAGATGCAGAAGATCATGCCATTGGTTTGGTTAAATATGAAAATGGTGCCATAGGCCAATTTGAGGTTTCTTGGACCTTCCGTGGAGGGATGGATTTAAGAGATGAAGTGATGGGAACCGAGGGAACGATTTGGATCAATTCCTTTTTACGTACGGGTTTTGAAATGTTTACCAGCGGCGCTGGTGAAAATTACGTGGCCGAAAAGGCAGAAAGTGCATCCGGCTGGCAATTCCCAGTTGGAGACGAAGCGCACGAATTAGGCTATACGAATATGTTTACTGACATGTTTGATGCCTTTGAGAATGGACAAAATCCGAGAGAAACATTTTACGATGGCTATGTAGTAAACGCTATCATTGACGCTGCCTATAAATCAGCAAAAACCAAATTATGGGAACCTGTTCAATTGCCCGAATGGCGTGGAAAGACAGGATTAACAAAACCTTCTGTATACACAGAATTCGATGCGGATCACTGGTTCATCAAGGATGAAATTTTACCCAATGGCGATAAAAAAGTGATTTTGAAGCATAAATCAAGTGGGGAGATTATTGAGAGGGAGGAGTTTAGGTAGGAGAAGAGAGAAGAGAGAAAAGAGGAAAGAGAAAAATGTTGAATTGGGGGCTGAGGCTCTCGAAGCCACGAATCTTCGAATTTTTTTTGGCACTAAGAGTGCTGAATGAGACTTCATTCTAAATTTTACATTCTCAATTCTACATTCTTTTCTCTCTTCTCTCTCCTCTTTTCTCTCTTCATCTATCTAACAATCATCAATTTCGCAAAATTCAACAAAAGCGTTTTGTCGCCAACACCTTTTTCAAAGGTGATGAAAGCCTTTCTTTCTGCACCATTGATTTCCAATTTATTGACAATCCCAAAGCCAAATTTTTGATGCTCGACCTTTTGTCCTGCTTCAATTTCCATCGCATCTGAAGCTTTGAAATCGCTACTTGATACGTGTTGGTAATTTGCATTGTTGGTAGGTTTTTGAATCAATTGTGCAGCAGATGGCGCTGGGCTTGATTTCTGAGCAAAACCTGTTTTATTCACTGGACGAAAGGCTTGTACTTCTTTTTTGCCTTGCAATTTGGCCATTTTTAAATAGGCAGGATCAATTTCGTCCAAAAAGCGACTCGGTTCGCAACTTTTTAATCTTCCAAATTGATACCTTGATTCAGCATAGGACATCATCAATTTCTTTTCCGCCCTGGTGATGGCCACATAAAACAAGCGACGTTCTTCTTCCAAATCGCTTTGGCTTTGTAACATCATTTGACTTGGAAATAAATCTTCCTCCAATCCAACCAAAAATACCTGTTTGAATTCTAGTCCTTTAGCCGAGTGAATGGTCATCAAAGTCACTTTATCCTTATCGGCTGGATCCTCTTCTGTGTCTGCATTCGTTAACAAAGAAACCGACTGTAAAAAAGTAGCCAGCGATTTGTCTTCATTTTCTTCCGAATCCACAAATTGTTTGATCGCATTCAATAATTCTTGTAAGTTTTGATAGCGAGCCAATCCTTCCACGGTCTTGTCTTCATATAATTCACGAAGAAGTCCTGAAGCTTTTGCCACGTGATTGGCTACATCATAAGCATCTTTTTTCTCTATTTCCACCATGATTTTGAACGATTTAATCAAATCGGCAAAGTTTTCAATGGCGGCCGTGCCACGGGCTCCTTGGAATTGTTGAATATTAGAAACGACTTCCCAAATAGATACATTATTTTCAACGGCTGTTACGGCAATTTTAGCAATGGTTGTGTCGCCAATACCTCTTTTGGGCAAATTAATAATGCGCTTGAAAGCTTCTTCGTCGCTTTGGTTGACGACAAATCTCAAATAAGAAAGAACATCTTTGATTTCTTTTCTTTGATAAAAAGACAATCCACCTACAATTCGATATTTGATGTTCAGCCTGCGAAGGGATTCTTCAAACGATCTAGATTGGGCATTTGTTCTGTATAAAATCGCAAAATCTGACCAGTTTAAACCCTCTTTTTGTTTCGTTTCAAAAATGGTGGAAGCAATGATTCTTCCTTCTTCATTGTCGCTACCGGCGCGGATAATTTCTATTTCATCTCCTTTTTCATTGGACGTGAACACATTTTTTTTCAATTGTTTTTTATTGCGTGCAATGACCGAATTGGCTACTGCCACAATACTCTGCGTAGAGCGATAGTTTTCTTCTAGTTTGATGGTCGTTAAATCGGCATAATCTCGCTCAAAATTTAAGATATTTTGAATGTCTGCTCCACGAAAAGCATAAATACTTTGTGCATCATCTCCCACCACACAAATGTTCCGATTCACAGCTGCCAACTTCTTGGTAATTAAATATTGAGAAACGTTGGTATCTTGAAACTCGTCCACCATCACATGTTTAAATTTGTGTTGGTATTTGTTTAAAACATCTAAATGATCTCGAAAAAGTATATTTGTTTGATACAACAAATCATCAAAATCCATAGCATTCGCCTGAAAACAACGAGTCGTGTACATCTTGTAAATTTCCGCCATTCTCGGAATTTTGGCATAACGATCTTCTTCGGTTAGCACAGCGCTATTGGAGTATTGCTCCGGACTAATTAATCGGTTTTTGGCATTGGAAATCCGATTTAACAGCAAATTAACCTTATAAATTTTGTCGTCAAGGTTCTGCTCTTTGATGATTGCGCGCAGTAAAGACTTGGAATCATCCGTATCATAAATGGAGAAATTAGAGGTGTATCCTAATTTTTCACCTTCAAAACGCAAGATTTTCGCAAAAACGGAGTGAAAAGTTCCCATCCAAATATTTCTCGCAGCTGTTCCAATCACAGATTCGATACGATGACGCATTTCCCCCGCAGCTTTGTTGGTAAAAGTGAGTAGTAATATTTGAAATGGATCAATACCATTGGCAATCAAATGGGCAGTTCGGTAGGTCAAAACCCTTGTTTTACCAGAGCCAGCACCCGCTATGATCATTAAGGGGCCATCGATGTGTTCAACTGCTTTTCTCTGAGGCTCATTTAGGCCAGCTAGGTAATCCATTTGTGTATTTTTAAGGGTAATTTAGTCGGGGTGTCAAAAGTACAAAAAGAAGAGGGAAGAGTGAAGAGGGAAAATGAAAAATTTAGTTATTGGTGATTAGTTATCAGTTATTAGATAGAGAAGAGAGAAAACGGGAAAAGAGAAAACCTCTTACCTCTTACCTCTTACCTATTACCTCATACCTCATACCTCATACCTCATACCTCATACTTCATACTTCTCTTTTTTTTATATAAACTAATTCGTAAATTACTGAATTGTTAATAACAATATTTTCTAAACCTATTTAAACGATACTTACTTATGTTCAAATTAACATATAGCTTAATCTATGCTATAGTTTTATTTTGGGGAGCTTATCTTTTTCGTCAAAATAATCAACACCAGCAATCTACGATTTCTGTATTAGCAGATACACTTTCAAATGCCTCCGCATGGCCGAATGATGCCATCGAAGTGCGCAATTTTACCAGTGCAGATCTTACTCCAAGTCCTGCTTGTTTGGCAGTTGCAGCCACTGGAGAAGTATTTGTGGGAATTGACCAAATTGGTTCTTTGGGCAAAACCCCTCAAAAGGGCTACATTTTAAAGTTGGTTGATTCTAACAATGATGGGAAAGTGGATGTTCATACCAAATTTGCTATGGTGGACAATCCGAGAGGAATTATCTCTTTGGGAGATAAGTTATATGTGCTTCATACCGTTTTTTCGAAAGAAACAGGAAAAGCCGATGGTATGGATTTAGTTGTTTTTGAAGATAAAAACAAGGATGGTGTCGCAGATGGACCTTCTTCACCTTTGATCGAACACATAAGTTCTAAGAAATTTTTACAAAGCAGAGGTACAGACCATTCAACCAATGGAATAAGAATGGGAATTGACGGTTGGATTTATATTGCTGCCGGCGATTTTGGTTTTCATAATGCAACAGATAGAACGGGTAAAAAAATTACGATGCTAGGTGGTGGTATCGTGCGTGTTCGTCCTGATGGCACTGAAATGGAGGTTTTTACACACGGAACCAGAAATATCTACGATGTAGCCATTGATCCCTACATGAATATTTTTACGCGCGATAATACCAATGATGGTGGTGGTTGGAACATTCGATTTAGCCATCATATTCAATCGGGAGAATATGGATATCCTTTATTATTTAAGCATTTTACGGAAGAAATTTTACCTGCCTTAGTAGATGTGGGTGGTGGTTCAGGAACAGGTTCTCTGTTCATGGATGAACCTACTTGGCCGGCAAAATACAACCAAGTTCCAATGATGGCAGACTGGGGAAACAGTGTCTTATACATCCATCGAGTGAGTCCTGATGGAGCAAGTTATACACAAAAAGATGAACCATTCATTAAGCTAAAGCAAATCACTGATTTGGATGTGGATGGATCGGGGCGTTTGTATTTAGCAGCTTGGGATGGTGCTGGATATTCAGGTAGTCCAAGTAAAGGTTTTGTGGTAAAAGCTGTCCCTAAAGGTTGGACTTATAAAGCTTTTCCCGATGTAAAAACATTGAATAATAATCAATTGGCTGATTTATTGGCTTCTAATAGTGCTGTAGCTCGTTTAACGGCTCAGCAAGAATTATTGACAAGAAATAAGCAAGAGGTAAGCAACATTGCATGGAAATTGGCAAGTAATCTTCAAGCTCCACTTTATGCGCGTTCTGCTGGAATTTTTACTTTTGCTCAAGTCGCAGATGAAAAAGGAATTTTGAAATTATTGAATTTGGTCAAAGAAAAAGAAGTGAAAGAATTGGCTTTAAAAGCTTTGGCTGACCGTTTGACCAAAAATAAATTAGTGCCTATTCAACCTTTTATTTTGGCGCTAAATGACCCCTCTCCTCGTGTAAGGGTCGCTGCAACGATTGCATTAGGTCGTTTGGGTAAAAAAGAAGCCATTGCTGCCTTATTGAAAGTGAAGGTTCCTGCCAGTTTTGTAGCACCTCCGAAAGACAAAGAAGGGCCGCATGCGACACCTAATTCAGCCATTATTCCAGCGCACGTGGCTGTTCGGGCTTTGGTTCGATTAAATGCGGTGAAAGAATGTATTCAAGCCATTGGTGGACCCAATTCTACCATCGCTTTATGGGCTTTGCGTTATTTGCACCAGCCAGAAGCGGTAGCTGGGTTAATGAAAGCTTATGGTAAAACCACTAACAAATCGCTGAAAAAACAGATAATTGGGAATCTCGCTCGTATCTATAAAAAAGAAACGCCTTATGAGGGAGAATGGTGGTGGAGTACCAAACCCAACGGTCATGGTCCTTATTACAAAACGACCGATTGGGAGGAAAGCGAAGGCATTAAGAATTTCATCCTGAAAGAATTTGCCAAAGCTGGGGATGAAGAAAAAGGTTTCTATGCTGATTTGAATGAAAAAAATCAAATGGAAATCGCGGAATTAGGAACTGTGGATAATGGAGTAGTCAAAGAAGAACCTAAAGTAGATTTGGCCAATATTCGTAATAAAAAAGGCCAAATTGGGAACTCTTCCATCGAAGATATTATGTTAGCTATGGCGCAAATGAAGGGTAATTCTACTGTGGGAAGATCATTATTTACCAAACAAGGTTGTGTGGTTTGCCATAGTTTAAAAAGTGGTGAAACTTTAAAGGGGCCATTTATGGGTCAAATTGGTGGAATTATGAGTAGAGAGCAAATTGCAGAATCTATTTTGAAACCGAACGCATCCATTTCACAAGGCTTTGCAACCGTTTTAATTACCACAAAAGACAAAAAAGAATACATGGGTTTTGTCACAGCGGAGTCGGCAGATCGAATTGTGATGCGTGATATTACGGGTCAAATCACAAGTATTCGCACGGCTGATATTCGTTCAAGAAAAGAAATGGAAACTTCCATGATGCCCGATGGCCTAACAAATGAATTATCTTACGAGGAATTCGCTTCATTAATCACATTTTTATCTGAACAGAAAAAATAAATTCCATGCGAATTTCTTTTGAAGAAATGGTGCAAACCATTCAAAAAGCCTTTGAATTGGCGGGCTTAAGTCCCGAAAAAGCCCGCCAATGTGCTTATATTCATGCTGAATCGAGTCGAGATGGAGTTTATTCTCACGGCTTAAATCGAGTACCTCGATTCATCGATTATATCCAACAAGGCTGGATTCATTTAGACGCCGAACCTAGCTTGGAGATTAATTTGGGTGCCATTGAAGTATATAATGGGAATTTAGCACCGGGTGTTTTGAATGCTACTTTTTCCATGCAAAGGGCTACGGAAATAGCCAAACAATATGGCTTAGGATTAGTGGCTTTGAATAATACCAATCATTGGATGAGAGGGGGGAGTTATGGTTGGCAAGCCGCTGAAAAAGGCTTTATTGGTATTTGTTGGACGAATACGGAGTCTTGTATGCCATCTTGGGGAGCGATGAATAATAACATTGGCAATAACCCATTTGTGATTGCTATTCCAAGAAAAGAAGGTCATGTAGTTTTAGACATGGCTATGTCGCTGTATTCCTACGGAAAATTGGAAGTTACTCGGCAAAAAGGACAAAAATTACCTTTTCCAGGGGGCTTTGATGCCGAAGGAATATTGACAGATGATCCCGCTGCGATTGAATTAACAAGACGGATTCTGCCTACGGGTTTTTGGAAAGGCTCAAGTTTAGCAATCGTTTTAGATTTATTGGCAGGAATACTTTCGAAAGGGAAAACGACTGCTGAAATTGACCAATTTGGAAAAGGAAACAGTGTGGGATTAAGTCAGGTTTTTTTGGCCATTGACCCTTTGAAAATCGTAGATCAGGATTTTATTGATCAGTCTTTGATGAAAACCATAGAACAATTGCGAAATTCCACTGCAGTGGATGAAACGGGAGAAATTCTTTATCCAGGAGAGCGGTCTTTACGGACGCGATTAGAAAATCTTCAAATGGGCATTCCTGTGGATGAGCAAGTGTGGCAAAATGTTCGAAAATTGGCTGGGGATGTATGATGTATGATGTAAGATGTATGATGTATGAAAATAGTAATGTCGACCCTTGTGGTCAACCATAAATAATTAAACAAAAATTAAATTATAACAATGATGAAATCTCTATTTACTTGCCTATTGGGCTTGATGTTAAGTTTTTCGGGACTTGCGCAAGATGCCTATCACATTATTCCGAAGCCTGAAAAATTGATTCCCGCTTCCGGAAAATTTGTTTTTCAAAAAAGCACTTCCATCAGTGTTTTAAGTTCAGATGCGGACATAAATTCTGTCGCACAGATGTTAGCGGACCAATTAGCATCCACTTCTGGATTAAACATTCTTCCAAAAAAAGTGGCTTCTAGCCCTAAGGGAGTCGTTTTTGTTCAAAATGCTAGTTTGGGAGAAGAAGCCTATCGTTTAAATGTGAGTGCCAAAAAAATTGAAATTCAATCGAAAACGGGTAAAGGAGCTTTTTATGCCTTGCAAACCTTGTTTCAATTAATGCCTCCTGCGATATTTTCAAAGGATAAATCAACGGTAGAAATGACGGCCTCAGCTTGCCAAATTGAGGATGCACCCCGTTTTGGATACCGTGGAATGATGTTGGATGTGGGTCGTTATTATTTTCCAGTGAGTTTCATCAAACGCTTTTTAGATTTAATGGCGGTGTATAAATTGAACACTTTTCATTGGCACTTAACGGAGGATCAAGGTTGGAGAATTGAAATCAAAAAATATCCATTGTTGACTCAAATTAGTTCCATGCGTAAGGAAACAATGGTGGGACATTATCGAGATCAAAAATATGATAAAACGCCATATGGTGGTTTTTATACGCAAGAGGAAATCAAAGAAGTGATTGCCTATGCATCCAAAAAATTCATTAATATCATACCAGAAATTGAAATGCCAGGCCATTCACAAGCGGTTTTGGCGGCATATCCTCAATTGGGCTGCAATCCGGATAAGATTTATCAAGTAGCTACCAAATGGGGGGTGTCGGAAGATGTCCTTTGTCCAAGAGAGGAAACATTTACTTTCATGGAAAATGTGTTAACGGAAGTAATGGACTTATTTCCAGGTCAATATATTCACATTGGAGGAGATGAGTGTCCCAAAAAACAATGGCAAGAAAGTCGCTTCTGCCAAGATTTAATCAAAAAATTAGGATTAAAAGATGAACATGAATTGCAAAGTTATTTCATCCGACGCATCGATAAATTTGTTACCTCAAAAGGTAAAAAATTGTTAGGATGGGATGAAATCTTAGAAGGAGGTTTATCGCCCAATGCGATGGTTATGTCGTGGAGAGGCACCAAAGGAGGGATTGAAGCAGCTAAGCAAAGACATGATGTAGTGATGTCGCCCAATAGTTATTTTTATTTAGATTATTATCAAGCAGATCCTAAAACACAACCCTTGGCAATCGGTGGTTTATTGCCTTTATCGAAATGCTATTCATTTGAGCCTGATTTGCCAGAATTAACAGCTGAGGAGGCTAAGCATATTGTAGGTGTTCAGGCAAATATTTGGACTGAATATATCAGCAAACCTGATTATGCAGAATATATGACTTACCCAAGAGGCTTGGCATTAGCCGAGGTCAATTGGTCTAGTAAAGGCAACCGAAATTATGATGATTTCCTAAAACGCCTAAAAGCTCATCTTCCAGCGATGGATGCCTTAAAGATTAATTATTGCAAGGAGGGGTTTTAGATGTAAGATGTATGATGTAAGATGTAAGAAAGAGAAAAGCCTCATACATCTTACGTCTTACATCATACATCTTACATCTAACGATTTGCTATTCCCTCAAAAATTATATATTATTGTGTAAAAATGATACAATAAGCACTATGAAAATTTTAACGTCTTTTCTGGCAATCGGTTTTGCCATCTCCACCATGTTTAATGCACAGGCTCAAGTAGCGAAAAACACTTATTCGATTGACGTACAAGTCAAAACGAAAAATGGAATTTTGGAGGGTGAGTTCGACACTCGTTCGAAAGTAGCAAGTTTTAAAGGGATTCCATTTGCGTTGCCTCCAGTCGGTGAATTGCGTTGGAAGGCACCTCAAGAACCTAAATCTTGGTCAGGAGTTTTACAAGCAAAACAATTTGGACCTAAAGCGGTACAAACACCTATTTTTGGAGATATGGGTTTTCGTAGCAATGGTATGAGTGAAGATTGTCTTTATTTAAATGTTTGGTCACCTAACCCAAAAGAAGGTGCTAAACTACCTGTTTTGGTCTATTTTTATGGCGGAGGATTCATGGCTGGTGATGGTTCGGAACCTCGTTATGATGGAGAATCCATGGCTAAAAAGGGAATTGTTTCGGTTACGATCAATTATCGTTTGAATGTTTTTGGTTTCTTTTCTCACCCTGAATTAACACAGGAATCGCCAAACAAAGCCTCTGGTAATTATGGATTAATGGATATGACAGCTGCCTTGAAATGGGTGAAAGCGAACATTGCGGCCTTTGGAGGCGATCCTAATCACGTAACTATTGCTGGGGAGTCGGCTGGTTCGATTGCTGTAAGTGCTCAAATGGCCACTCCATTATCTAAAGGATTATTTCATGCAGCCATTGGCGAGTCAGGTGGATGGTTTTCAGGCATTTTAGGTGGCAATACTTTAGCTTCTTCTGAGAAAGACGGAGTAGATTGGGCAACAAAAATTGGGATGAAATCTTTGAAAGAATTACGCGCATTATCAACCTATGAATTATACCAAAAAATGATTGATTCGAAGAAATTAGGTTTTTCGATGAACATCGATGGTTATTTTATGCCAAAGACCGCAAGAGAAATTTTCGAGGCAGGAGAGCAAGCGCAAGTGCCTTTATTGTTAGGGTGGAATTCTGAGGAATCCAATTTTAAAGCAATTTCTAAAGGACAGCCGATCACCAAAGAGTCTTATCCGAACATTATTAAGGAATTATACAAGGAAAAAGCGGATCAAGTTTTGCAATTATACCCAGGAAATACACAAGAGGAGGCAGAGCAATCGGCCACCGATTTAGCAGGAGATAGATTTTTGGGTTACACTACATGGAAATGGTTTGATTTACACAGAAAACATAGTCAACAACCTATTTACAGATATTATTTTGCACGCCCGAGACCAGATATGCTGCAAAAAGACGTAGAAGCAGCCTTAGCAGGTGGTGTGGTAAAAAGAGATCCCAATGCTCCAAAAGCGCCTAAACCTAAAGGAGCTGTTCACTCGGCTGAAATCGAATATGCTTTGGGTAACTTATCTTCGAATTTAGTGTATGATTGGTCGGCAGATGATTACAAAGTATCGAAAGAAATGCAAGAGTATTTTGCCAATTTCATCAAGAAATATGATCCCAATGGAGCTAATTTAATTCCTTGGGCTCCAGCTAAAAACGAAGCGCAACCTGATGTGATGATTTTAGATGTCAATTCGAAATTAATTAAATCTCAAACAGAAGCGAGATACGAATTCTTGGATAAAAACTAATCAAAAAAGGGAGCGGAAGCTCCCTTAAAATTGTATTCGAATGAAAAAAGTATTTAAAATTTTCGCTTGGACCGTTTTAGTTCTAGTCTTAGCTCTTTTCGCTTTGATGGCGACTTTTTTGTATAAAGTTAAAAATGGTTTTCCTGTCTCTTATGAAACAGACAAACCTGCTCTGGCAATTCCAGCGGACAAATCAGCGATCTTATTGTTTTCGAAAACAACCGGTTTTAGACATGCCGAATCCATTCAAGCATCTATTCCTGCCTTGAAAAATTTGGAAGAAAAAAACAATTGGTTCATTTATGGAACAGAAGATGGAGGTGTTTTTAATTCGGAACAATTGAAGAAATTCAAATTGGTTGTGTTCAATAATTCTACAGGCCGAGTGTTGAATGAAGAGCAGCAAAAGGCTTTGGAAGATTATGTGAATCAAGGCGGTGCGATTATGGGAATACATGGTGCCGGAGATGACTCACACCATGCTTGGAATTGGTACACGAATGAATTTTTAGGAGCTGAATTTTCGCATCATCCTTTGGATCCTCAATTTCAAAAAGCGGAAGTGAAAATGGAGGCGGGAGTTGATTCTTTATTTGAAAAAAACTTATCTAAATCTTGGGTCAATACCGATGAATGGTATGTGTTTTTTGCTCAACCCAAAGGGGCAAAAGTCTTGTATACGATCAATGGCGATAAAATTATTCCGAATGGAAATATTCTTTGGACAACATACAAGAATTTTGGGATGGGCGCAAATCACCCGGTGGCTTGGTACCGTGAAGTTGGGAAAGGAAAAACTTTTTACACGTCCATGGGTCACTCAGCAGCCGTTTGGAAAAATCCAGATTACTTGAAACTTATCGAACAAGGCATCGCCTGGAGCATCCAAAAAAACTAGTCCAAATATGGTAATAACTCCGCGCGCAATAATCCACTTCCTCCTCCATAATGTTGGATGACCGGTTGGCTTACCTGCGCGCGGATCAATGCCTCGTCACTTTCCGAAACGCTCGAACTTAATAGGAGCAAATCAAAGCTACCGGCCAGCAGTTCTTCGACTGTCGGAAATGATACCGCTTCTGCCGCATCATACTGATTAATCAATCGGACCAATATGGCGACAATATCTGCATTTCCCCCGAAGACTGCGACTGTTTTCATAGCGATTAAAATTGCATGGGGACTTCCATCAACAAAA
>JBJTNH010000040.1:0-7412 GCA_046073945.1 Aquirufa sp.
CTACCACTTGCCAGCATTTAATATATTATTGCCTA
This sequence comes from Aquirufa sp., assembly GCA_046073945.1. Lineage (GTDB taxonomy): Bacteria > Bacteroidota > Bacteroidia > Cytophagales > Spirosomataceae > Aquirufa. The sequence continues at coordinate 36 of JBJTNH010000040.1, forward strand.
TTGGTTTATCTTTTCACACTTTTCAGGCCATGAGTTATACGATAGAAGTATATCGCGGTCATCAAAAAGCAGAAAGAAATTTCGGGATTTACAGTTTGTATGTCATGTTTTATCCGCAATTGGTTGCAGGACCAATTGAACGCCCTCAAAATTTGTTGCATCAATTTTATGAGAAACATGAATGGGACTGGCCTCGAGTTAAATCAGGATTATTGCAAATGGCATTTGGGATTTTCAAAAAAGTGGTGATTGCTGATCGTTTTGCAATGGTTGTTGATCCAGCCTATCAGGATTTAGGTCAACAAACAGGATTAAACTTATTGGTCGCTGCCTTTTTATATTCCTTTCAAATCTATTGTGATTTTTCGGGTTATTCTGATGTGGCAATCGGTGCTTCAAGGGTAATGGGTTTTAAATTAATGGATAACTTTAACGGCCCTTATTTAGCTAAATCATTGCCTGAATTTTGGAGAAGATGGCATATTTCACTGTCCACTTGGTTCAAAGATTATGTGTATTTTTCTTTAGGAGGGAATCGTGTATCTATACCAAAATGGTATATGAATATCATGATTGTTTTTATTCTTTCTGGAGTTTGGCATGGGGCGAGTTGGAATTTTATTATTTGGGGATTTTTGCACGGTGCATTTCAAGTAATCGGATTAAGTATCAACCGCTTTTTCCCAGCCTTAGCAGCAGATAAAATTCAATCTAGTTTTGTAAAAGTGATTTATCAAATTTGGACTTTCGCTTTGGTAACACTTGCCTGGGTGTTTTTTAGAATTCCCAAATTTTCGGAGGTAAAATTGTTTTTTAAACAACTTTCGACTATTTCTTTCAAGGATTCTTTGAATTTGACCTTGAATAGCAATGAATTGATTTTGTGCTTTATTTTAGCTGCCTTGCTGATAATCGCTGAAAAATGGAATTGGAAAAAGTCCTTATTAAATGGAAAGTATTTCTGGCTAGTTTTCATCGCTTGTTTATTGAGCGTTTATTTTCTAGGAGTGTTTAATTTGAAACAATTTATTTATTTTCAATTTTAGCATGAAGAAAATTTTCGCTTGGTTTTTATTTGTACTTTTTGCTTATGTGTTGGTTTGTGCTAGCTCAGATCCTGGTATGAAGTTCTTGAGTAAACTACGGAATCATCAACCTGAAATTCTTCAGTCCGATAAATATACCTTCGGCGATTTATACGGCTTGTCCTATCTGCCACAATTTAGAACTATTAAGGACCCAAGTTATGTTGAATTACCAACTATTCTAGATACAAATCAGCGCACGAATAATTTATATATTTTGTGTGATAGCTATTTGTATAGTTCCTTTGATGAAAATCCAAATTATTTTCATGGTATTAAAAATGCGTATTTTACTAGATGGACGGAGGATACATTACTCAATTCCAATCAACTAAAATCTTCCAATTCCATCCTTTTAATCGAATGTGTTGAGCGAAATGTTACTTTCCGTTTGAAATTAGCAGAAATTAATGCTCGAATTTCAATAGCTAAACATGTTTTAAAACTGCCTGCGGTTTCTCAAAATACTTTCAAGTTTCCTTCTTTCCATGATTTGAATGAAGGTGTTAAACATGTTTTGTACCACAAAACCTTAGAAACTAATCTTGATTTTGTTCTTTTTAGTCGAGGAATTTTTCGGATATTCAAAGAAGCGAAAGCAAGTTTGAATTTAAATTTGTTTCATCGAACGGATAATGGGGTTTCTATAGCAGCGGATGGTACTTTTTTGTATTTAAAAGAAACAACCGATCCTTCAGTTGCAAGTAGTTCATTTTATCCATTTACAAATCAAGAAATCGATTCATTCGTGACTAATTTGAATGAGATAAATGATTATTATTTAAAGGCTGGGTTCAAACGCGTATTAATCAGTATTCCAGCGAACCCCGTTGCCATTTTGCAAACTGAAAAATCTCCAACGAATCAATTGTTAAACCGATTAAAAAAGCATCCAAATTTAAAGGTCGAGATCATTGATCCATCGGACTCTCTAAAAGTGAATGCTTCTCAAAATTATTTCAAATCAGATTCTCATTGGAATAAAAATGGCGCTAAAATCTGGTTAGAATTTCTCAATCGTTCCCTAGCAAAATCTAATTAGGGAATTGTTTTTTATCTATCAAAGGCAAAAGATGTAGGGCATTTTTATAATAGACTTTTTTCAAAACTTCATCAGGTAATTCTAAGCCATAAATTCTCCAAAAAGCATGTCTTTTTCGGTAATAAGGAAAATATTCATCGCCTGTTTCTAAAAGTCTGAAATACGTATAATACTCAGAAGTTGTCCAAATGTCCTTACCAAATAAAACTCGGTCTTGGTACTTAATCATAAACTGTCTTGCATTCTTGGGTTGTCTTCCTAATTCATGAATCACAGCTCCAATTTCTGTATACATGTTGGGATAGGTGTCTAATAATCGTCCTAATTCGCCTAAATTATTACCCAACCATGCTAAATGTGCTGAAATGAATTTTGTTTTTGGATGCTTTCGAATAATATCCGTTTGCTCGTCCATGATTATTTTCCAAGATGGATATTTGGATGACGGCCTAGCTCTGCTTGGAAATTGTTTTAGTTCTAACCAGCGTTCATTGGTTTTGTCATGCGTATCAAAAAATGAAATGGGTTCTCCCGTGTGAATCAAAACAGGAATATTTAATTCGCCACATTTCGCCCAAATAGGATCCAATCTTGGGTCGTTTGTCGCAATGCGATTCCCTTTGCTATCTTTTACTTCTAGACCTAAATCTTTATAAATTTTCAAACCCATTGCGCCCGCTTTTACTTCTTTCTCTAAGGCTTTTACGGTTTCTGAAGACCAATTCGGATGATCAATGTCATTGAAATTTAAATTCGTGAAAACAACCACTCGATTGTTTGTCTTTTCCTTTCCAGCGTTGGCAGATTGAATGAGAAAATCAGTTCCTGACTCTCTTGTTGCATTTCTTTGGAATCCTTTTCCGCTCAAATTGACCATTACTCGCATGTTCAAGCTGTCCATTTGCTTAAGCAAAAAAGCCAAATCTTGATTAGGCATATTTCCTTGGTGATTATGAATATCAATGAAGGGATATTTAGCTCGTGTAACCTGATGTTCTGGAACTTTCAAAGTTGAAACAGGATCGTATTCTTCAAAAGTCATGGTTTTTTCTTGTGCAAAAAGCGAGACACTAGAAAAAAGAAGCAAAGTCAAAAATAATCGCATATAGTTTAATTTTTAACCCGAATGTATCGAATTATCTTTGATTTTATTCCCTGATTTTTATTTTTTTTGTCAAGATTCTAATCTATTCAGTATCTTCAAGTTCGATATGAAAAAATTCACCGTAATTCTAGTATTTTCTTTTCTATTTGGAGGTTTCTTTCAGGCTTTAAGTCAGGATAAAAAGACAGCAAGCCCTGTTTCAAAATCCCCATCTATGTCTGTTCAAGAAGAAACTTTTGCGGAAGGGATGCGCCTCTATCTGAAATCAGATTATAACGAGGCCATTCTGGTTTGGGAAGGAATGATTCAAAAGGTAAAGGACAATCCTGCTATTTATTTTTATTTAGCCAAAGCTCATTTGGAATTAAAAAGTATGGCAAATGCATTGCAAAATGCCAAAGAAGCCAATCGGCTTTCTCCTAATTCCTTGGATTATGGTTTATTGTATGCTGATTTATTAAGTGTAAATAAAAATTATGATGAAGTAGTCAAATGCTTAACGCAACTTTTGCAATACGATGATAAACAAACAGAAGTGAATCTTCGTTTGTCGCAGGCCTATTTGTACCAAGAAAAGTATGATGAGGCATTGAATTCCTTATCTCACATTAGTCATTTGGAATTAGAAGAATATCCGGGAGTACATCGAATGAAACAATTGATTTATTTGAAGCAAAATTCATTTGATCAAATGATAGCGGAGGGCGAAAAATTGTTGGTCGATTATCCTGAAGAAACATTGTTTTCTTGGGAATTACTTGATTTAATCGATTTCTCCAAATGGGATAAGGCAGAAATGGTGTTGTCACAACTTGCCAATAAATATCCCGAGATGGGTCAAATTCCGATTTTTCTGAGTAAATATTATGTTGAACATAAGAATTTTGATCTTGCTGTCAGAAATATTTCGAATAGTTTAAAAGACCCACAAATGGAATATCAGATGGTAGGGGCTATGACATTGAATGTATTTAGTTTATTGAAGTCAAAAGAAGATTTACAAAAAGCGAATATATTATTGGATCAAATTTTGTTGGTTTTTCCAAATGAATCAAAATTTTTATCCTTAAAGGCGGATGTGTTAACCAGCGAAGGTAAATTAGACCAGGCGCAAGTGTATTTTTTAAAATCTGTTCATTTAGGATCCAATAATTTTGAGATTTGGCAACGAATAATTCAAATCGATTTTGAATTAAACCGGATTGATAGCGTGATTGTGCATGTAGAAGAAGCATTGAATTTGTTTCCCAATCAAGGTTTTTTGTATTTTCAATTAGGTTTTGCTCAGCATATTTTAGGGAAAAATTTTCAAGCGCTTGCCTCTTTGGAAACTGCTATCCCTTATGTAACAGAAAAAGATGAATGGTATATTCAATTGTATTCCATTCTAGGAGACACCTATCACGCTTTAGGTCGTTCCAAAGATTCGGATAATAGTTTCGAAAAAGTCCTTTTAAAAGATCCGAATGAAGAACATGTATTAAATAATTATAGTTATTATTTATCCCTTCGAAAAACGAATTTGGAAAAGGCTGACTTGATGGCTAAAAAATTAGTGGAGCAATTTCCTGACAATGGAACTTATTTAGATACTTATGCTTGGGTTTTATTTCAAAAAAACGAATTCACAACTGCTTTAGGCTATTTGGAAAAGGCAGTTAAAGGTGATAAAAAGGAAAATTCAGTTGTTTGGGAGCACTTGGGTGATACCTTTATCAAATTAGGCAGAGTAGAGGAGGCCGTTAATGCTTGGAAAATTGCAAAAAAGCTACCTGGAGCAAGTTTAATTTTAGATAAAAAAATTCAGATGAAGCAATTTTCGGAAAATTGAGATATTTTTGTAAAATTAAATTTAATGTATGCCATCTAAGGCTTTCCTTTCTATTTTTTCTTGCTTCCTTTTATCGATGGGAATTTTTTCTTGTTCGAAAAAAATTAGCCCCATTTTGAAGGAAATACAAATAGATAGTGTTCTAAGTCCAGCAATTATAGCAACAGATTCTTTAAAAATAGATAGTGTTTCTATTAAGTCAGAGAATTTGATTGAAAATCCAGATTTAAAGCTTCGTTCCGAAGAATTGAATTTTAATTATTTAAAGGCTAAATCTAAAGTTTCTTGGAAAACTAGTAATAATCAGGATAATTATACCGTTGATATACGAGTAAAAAAAGATAGTATTATTTGGGTAAATGTTTCTGTGGCAATGATTACTGGTGCAACAGGATTATTCACTAAAGATCGAATGCAGTTTTATCATAAAATCAACAATGAATACTTTGACTTAACTTATGATAGTTTAAGTGTTCTAATGGGTTTTAAAATTGATTACAATATTTTACAATCATTAATCGTTGGAAATCAGCCTTTTAAGAAGAATAATTCTCGGGTAATACGAGAGAATGATAATTTTGTTTTTAAACAAGAAGAGGGACAAATTAAGATCGATAATTTTGTAGGACCAAATCGGAAACTGAAAAAATTGTTGGTGAGTGACGAGCCTTCGAATAATAAAATGGTGATGGATTATGAAGATTTTTCCACAATCAATCAAATATTGTTTCCATTTTCAAGTTCAATTACATTGGATGTGAAAAATAAAGAGAATCAAATTAAGCAAACGGTCATTAGTATTAAGTATTCCAAAGTGGAATTGTTAGATACTCCTTTGCAATTTCCTTTCCGTGTTCCTGAAAAATTATTGAAAAAATAATGTTAAAATTTTTGAAAAATTCCCTTCTTATCCTTTTTGTTATCTTGGGTTTTAGTGCTTTGGCACAGGTTGATAGAAAAACTCAATTGGAACAACAAAAGAAGGATAACTTGGCCAAAATCAAGGAGTTAAATTCGATCATTTCTCGGACTTCCAAAAAGAAAAATGCTTCTATTGGTAAATTAAATGTTTTGAAAGAGCAGATAGGTGTACAAAAGAAACAAATTAATATACTATCAGAAAACCAAGTTGTTTTAGCACAAGAGGCTGAAAAGTTAACCAAAGAAAGTGATGTATTAGCCGAGAAATTGAAACGTTTGAAGCATGCCTATGCAATTATGCTTTACGAAGCACAAAAGACGTCCAATGTGTATAATAAATTAACTTTTTTGATTTTATCGGATAATTTGGGAGAGTTTGTGAAGCGATTTGATTATCTGCGCCATTTCTCAATCAATCGAAAAAAACAAGCCAATAAAATTTTTGAAACTCGCCAAGATTTAATGACCAAAAAACAAAAGGTGATTTTTAAAAAGGAAGAAGAGAAGAAGGTCATTGTTGAAAAAGAAAAAGAGAAGAAAACCTTAGAAGTATTAAAAACAAAAGAGGATAAAGTAGTAACCGTTTTAACTCAGCAAGAGAAAAAACTAAGAATTGAACTAGAAAAGAAGAAGTTAGCAATTCGAAAATTGGACAATTTAATTACCAATATCGTTGCTCGTGAAATTCAAAAAAGTCAGGAAAGAGAGAGGAAATTGCGAATGGCTCAACAAGCCAAGAAAATGGAGGTGAACAAGCCAGCACTTCCTACTTTAAAGACAGATGGATCACTTCCAAAATATGTAGATAAATCCGAAAAAGAATCAGCGAAGAATTCTTCTGGAACAGAAATTGCTAAATCTGAAAAAGCTGCAGAATCGAAAGAGGCTGCTAGTTCGAAAGTAGAGTCCAAACAACCTGTTTTAGAAAGCAATACTTATTACATGAATGCAGAAGAAGCTAAATTGGCAAGTTCTTTTGGTGCATTAAGAGGAAGAATGCCATTTCCTGTTCCTTCTGGATTTATTTCAGACCATTTTGGGGTTCATAAACATCCTATTTTAAAAGGTGTCATGATAAATAATAATGGTATTGATATTCAAACATCTCCAGGCTCTGCGGTTCATTCAGTGTATGAAGGAGTTGTTCAGTCAGTGGTTAATATTCCAGGCATTAATATGGTTGTTGCCATTCAACATGGAGATTACTTTACTGTATATAGTAAATTGGATAATGTTTCTGTAAGTACTGGGCAAAGAGTTAAAACTGGTCAACGAATTGGATCAGTTGCATCAGATGATGATGGAACGGCTGAAATTAATTTTCAAGTTTGGAAAAACACCATTCGTCAGAATCCAGAAGCATGGCTGAGGAAGTAAGAGGTAAAAGGTAAGA
>JBJTNH010000041.1:0-5068 GCA_046073945.1 Aquirufa sp.
GTTAAAGGCGTTCTAAGCTCATGGGATATATTGGTAAAAAAATGAGTCTTCACTTGCTCCAATTCCTTAATACGCTCTTTTTCAATTTCCTTCAAACGTAAATCTGTTTTAAATCGCTCACGAATCCTGATTTCCCGAATATACACCCACAAACTTCCTAAAAACAACAAACCATACAAAGCATACGCCCACCAGGTTTTATACCAAGGGGGAAGCACAGTAATGGGTAACTCAAAATACTTTTCTCCCCAAACACCATCTGAATTGGTAGCTTTTACTTTAAATGTGTAATCGCCCGGACTCAAGTTGGTGTAAGTTGCCGTTCTTTGCGTTCCTACATAATTCCAATCAGTTTCAAACCCTTCTAAATAATAGGCGTATCGGTTATTCTTTGGTCTTTGGTATTCTAAAGCCACAAAATCGATGGAAAACACAGAATGTTCAGGTTGTAAATAAAGGTGTTTAGTATAGATGATATCCTCAATCAAAGGGGAATTATTTTCTCCCGCTTTTACCGGATTGTTGAAAATTTTCAAGGAAGTAAGAATGACCGGCGGAACTTCTAACTTCATTCTAAGACTATCGGCCTTAATAAAATTCAATCCATTAACCCCTCCAAAAAACAACCAATCTTGATTATTGGAGCAAATTGCATTGGATAAAAACTCTTTTCCTTGTAAACCATCTGATTCATCAAAATTGATAAATTTAAATGTTTTGGGATCCATTTTGGAAATACCACCATTCGTACTAATCCATAAAAATCCTCTGCTATCTTCTTTGATGGCTCGCATGGTATTACTAGGAAGCCCATCTGCCACCGTAAATACCCGAAATCCTTTACCTTCACCTAAATACAAATGCAAACCTCCTCCATTAGTTAACACCCAAATTCGATGTTTTTTATCTTGGTAAATAGAAGTAACATGACTGTAACGAAGACTATTTGTGGAATTATTTTTTATCAAATGTTGAATTTTCCCTGTTGGAATGTCATAAATATAAATTCCTGCTACTTGAGTTGCTACCCAAATTTGCTGTTCTTTGGTAATCGTAATGTTGTCAATTCCAATATTATGAAATAATTGAGGGCCTAAACCTGGGTAGGGCAAAAAATATTTCTTTGTAGATAAATCGAAACCGATAACCCCCATACCAGAGGTTCCCAATAAAAAGCGATTATCTTGTTTTACGAGTGCTGTTAAATTCGCTGCATAGGAATCCAGTTTATAAGGATAGGTTTTTAATTGACGATTAGGCGTTAATTCAATTAATCCTTTTTGCCAAATAGCAGCCCATAGTCCTCCATCTTTGGTTGGATAAATTAGTTTAACATCAAAATCGCTGATAGAATTTAATTTATTGACGCTTGCATTATTGATAACATGCTCAATTTTGCCCGTTTTAAATTTAAAATAGGATAAACCCACATTACTCCCAACCCAGACACCATCATTATCTGCTGTTCCTAATGTGGTAACTTTATTGGCTAATAATCCTTGAACGGTATTTGGCTTATATCGTAACAAAGAAAAACGAGGTTTTTGACTATACTGAATATTTAGTCCAGCTTCCCAGGTTCCAATCCAGACATTTGAATTTGAATCTAAAAACAAACTAGTTACTGCATAAGCACTGATGCCTAAATCTGGATCAGGATTAGAAGGAATGTATTTATATTTTGAAAAATTTTCACCTTCTAATATATAAAGTCCATTATCAGTGCCAATCCAAAGATTTTTGGAGGCATCTTTGATGATACTTGTTACATTGTTTTCTCTGGAACTAGCCTTTTGGGAATTATAAAAAACACTTTTAAAGGACTGATTTTGAACATCGAATCGAAATAAACCTCGGCCTTCGGTTCCTACCAAAATATCTCCATTGGAAGTTTCATAAATGACCCTTACACGAAAGTTCAAAGCGGAATTTTTTTGTCCAAAATGGAAAGGCATGTAAGAGCGATTACCTGTTTTTAATATCAACTTACCGTCCATTGTTCCCATCCAAACTGAACCTTTGGAATGTTTAAACAAACGAACGACCTCCTTCATGGCTGGAGTTTTGGTATCAGATTCTTCTTTGATCATCGAATTGGTTCGAATATCAAAAACCAAAACACCATAACCTTGAGCAGCCACACAAACGCGATGATTCCCAAGATTTAGAATAGAAGGAATGGAAATATTGGATAGATCTTCATTGTTCGGTCCTTTGCTTATTCGAATTACTCTTCCAGTTTTGATTTCAATTTTATTCAAACCTGAAGATCTTGTTCCGACCCATAAATCACCCACTTCATCCTCCGTTACGCTAAAAATACCACTATCGCTCAGGGATGTTTTATCACTAGGATTATTTCGATATACTTCAAAAGTATAACCATCATAACGATTCAAACCATCTGCCGTGGCAAACCATAGAAAGCCATTTTTATCTTGAATGATTTTGTGAATGGTATTTTGGGATAAGCCAGATGCAGTAGTCAAACGCTCGAATCGCATGCCAGCATTTTGTGCAAACACAGAATTTGAACTTAGAAAAAATAAAAAGACAAGAAGCTTTTTAAAGGCAAATTTCAAAATACAATTAGGCTAAAAAATGAGAAAGTAAATTTAGTTATTAGTTGTTAGTTATTGTTTGTTAGGCGGAAGGTTTTTTTTGAAGAGACGCACGGCCGTGCGTCTACATTTTTAATTCACGCAAAATTAAAACACAAAGGCACAACGTATTTATTATACGCACGGCCGTGCGTATCTACATTAATTCTATTAACTTTTACCTCTTACCTCTTACCTCTAACCCCCTCTCCCTTTTCTTTGCACATTTCTTTCAAATCCAGCTTTTGCAACAAATATCCTAACAAATGAAAGATTTATCCAAGAGTAGCAAAGTGTAGCAGAGTAAATTTGTGTCATTGAATTATTGTACGGTTCTATTTTAAATAAGTAGCTAAACTCTGAAAAAAAAGTATTATCAAAATGATAAAATCTTTCAATTCCATTTCAGTTAAAGTAACAGACAACAAGTTGCCCAAATATCAGCAATTAATTAAATCTCTATTGCAGGATATTGAAATGGGTGAATTAAAACCTGGTGAACGTTTACCTTCCATCAATGAGGCTTCTGAAGAATGTTATTTATCCAGAGATACTGTTGAGCGGGCTTATACAGAATTACATCGCATGGGGGTCATTACCTCTATATTCAGAAAAGGTTATTTCATTTCAGATTCAAAAGCCAACATTAAATCAAAGGTTCTTTTTTTAGTAGGTAAAATCACAGAATCAAATACTCAAATTTTCAATGCTTTACTAGAATCATTGGGAAAAAATACAGTCGTTGACATTTTTTGTTATCAATATAAATCAAAAAATTTCCAAGAAATCATTAATCAACAATTAGGCAATTACCATCATTACGTAATTATGCCACATTTAATTGATGAAGATGAAGAAACCATTAAGGTTTTAAAGAAAATAGCTGGAGATAGATTAATACTATTAGATTCAAATTTCAAATGCTTACAAAACAATCATTCAAGCATTGTTTATAAAGACAAGACACACATACAAAAGATTTTATTGCCCCACCTAAACCTGTTTAATAAGTACAGTGGTTTTAATTTAGTTTTAACGGAAGAAGATTATTTCGATGCTAATTTAATCACTGGTTGCAGAGAATTCTGCGAGTCCATAGCTATGGAATTCCAAGTATTAGATGGTTTGGATGAAGATGATATCAAATCAGGTGAAATTTATTTCACATTGAATGATCAAGATCTCGTTCAAGCCATCAAATATGCGGACAAAAAACAATTTATCATTGGTCAACAAGTTGGATTACTGTCATTTAATGACTCCCCTCTAAAAGAAATTTTAAGTGGTGGAATTAGTGTCATTTCTGACAAATCCTCACATATAGGTGCTTTTACTGCTCAAATAATAAAAGAAAATTCAAAATCTACTCAAGAAATTGAGCTAGAATTGATTTTAAGACAATCACTTTAGGGTTTAATTTGCTTAAACGAGCCGTGAATTTTCATGGCTCGTTTTTTTTATGAACGAAAATTCGCCTTGTCAGACAATACTTTACTGATATTTCTTCTTATACCCGCCAATTTTGTTCTTTTGATCGCCGAATATTCAAACAAATTTTTAAATAATTCCTCTGATAAGTCTTGCCAATCATGGTAAGTCAAATCGAGTAACTTTTGATTGGGTAAAAACCTTGCTTCTTGATGTGCTTTGGAAAAACGATTCCATGGACAAACATCTTGACAAATATCACAACCGAAAATCCAATCTTTGAAATCCGCTTGAATATCAATGGGCATATTTTCCTTTAATTCAATGGTAAAATAACTTATGCATTTTGAACCATCTACTTGATAAGGCGTAATTGCCTCTGTGGGACAAGCATCTATACAGCGCGTACAAGTACCACAAAAATCTTTAATTGGCCCATCAGGCTCAGCTTTTAAGTCAATTAATAATTCCGAAATAAAATAAAAACTCCCGTTTTTAGGAATGATCAAATTAGCATTTTTTCCAATCCATCCCAAACCCGACTTTTCAGCCCAAGCTTTTTCAAGAACTGGAGCGGAATCGACAAACATTCTACCTGAAAAATCTCCTAAATCAATTAATAGAACATCCCAAAGTTCTTTCATTTTATCTTTTATTACCCGATGATAATCTTCTCCCAAAGCATATTTGGAAACGTTAAATCCATCTTTCAATGGCAAATATGAAGAATCTGGGTAATAATTATAGACCAAGGAAACAACCGATTGGCAACCTTCGACTAACAACCTTGGGTCTAAACGCTTGTCAAAATGATTCGCCATATAAGCCATTTCACCATGTTGATGATGATTCAACCAATGCTCTAATCTCGGCGCTTCTTTTTCCAAAAAACCAGCTTCAGAGATACCACAAAACGCGAATCCAAATTCTTGGGCTCTCTGTTTTATGACCTGTGAAATTTGCTTTGGAGTCATTGAAAATGCAATTCTGACAAAATTGTAAAACGCAAAAATAACATATTTAATGCGAATTAAGGGTTA
>JBJTNH010000042.1:0-27902 GCA_046073945.1 Aquirufa sp.
AATTATGTAGGTTTATGGGCAAAGGTTTTTTACTGCTTCACTTGCCCCTGGATAATTTAACTTTTTTGCCTGCTGAAATGCTAAGCAAGCTTTTTCTTTCTTGTTTTGTTGGTAAAGACTTAATCCAAGAGCATAGTAGGCTTTTGAAAAAGAATTATTCACTTGTATAGCATTTTCGAATTGAACAATGGCTGAATCTAGTGAATTGGATTGGTATAATATATTTCCTAGGTTATAGATTGCATTTATTTCTTTTGGATTCTTTTGTATGGCGGTTTGAAAATCTTTTTTGGCTAAAGCTACTTTTGAAAGTGCTGCCCAAATGATTCCTCTTTGCAGAAAACCATTGCTGGAGTCAGGAGCAATTTTGATTGCATTTTGTACGGGAATTAAAGCTTTTTGCCATTGTAAAGTCTCCATTCTTACAGCTGCTAAATTCAACTGCGCTTCATAAAAGGAAGGTTTTATTTCTACAGCCTTTTCATAATTTATTTCAGCTTCCTTGTAATTTTTTTCTTGGAAATCGATCACACCTTTTAAATTATAGGCTTCTGCTGAACCTGGATTCTTTTGTAAAGCTTTCTCGATGGCATCTTTCGCCGAAATGATTTCATTCTTTTTTAATCTCGCTTTTGCTTCAGTCACCCAAGCGTCTGAAGATGAATCACATCCAATTAAAAAGAAAAATAAAATGCAAATAATACTCAGGTGTTTCATGATGTAAAAATCACTTTTTGTTTAATCAAAGTTAAACCCTAAGTTCAATTAAACCATATTTATTTTGAAAAAAGGAGATTTTTTTGCATATTTGCATCGGCAAATTACCAGCTCCCGCTGAATCCCCCAGGTCTTGATCGAAGCAAGGGTAGGTTGGTTGTAGCGGTGAATTTGCCATTTTTTTGTTTTATACTTTCTTATTTTCTTATGAAATTTTTTATTGATACTGCCAATTTAGATCAAATCAAAGAAGCTCAAGATCTTGGTGTTTTAGATGGTGTGACAACAAATCCTTCCTTAATGGCCAAAGAGGGTATTAGTGGAAAAGACAATGTATTACGTCATTACAAAGCTATTTGTGATATAGTAGAAGGAGATGTTTCGGCTGAAGTAATTGCTACAGATTACGAAGGTATGATTAGAGAAGGAGAGGAGTTAGCAGAATTAGATGAAAAAATCGTAGTGAAAATACCCATGATCAAAGATGGGATTAAGGCTTTAAAATATTTTTCAGATAGAGGAATTAAGACAAATTGTACATTAGTATTTTCTGCTGGCCAAGCTTTATTGGCTGCAAAAGCAGGAGCCACTTATGTTTCACCATTTGTTGGTCGTTTAGACGATATTTCATTTGATGGAATTGAGTTGATTGAACAAATTCGTTTGATTTACGATAATTATAATTTCGAAACTCAAATTTTAGCAGCTTCAGTTAGACATTCAATGCATATCATTAAATGTGCAGAAGCTGGTTCTGATGTGATGACTGGACCATTGTCTGCTATTTTAGCTTTGTTGAAACATCCATTAACAGATTCAGGATTAGCAACTTTTTTAGCTGATCACGCGAAAGCAAATTCAGGGAAATAATTTTTAGATTAAATGGCAAATTCCATCTTATCCTACGAAAATGTAACAATTTTGCAAGAAGGTGTTCCTACTTTGCAGAATATTAGTGTTCAAGTAAATGAAGGTGATTTTTTTTATTTAATTGGAAAAACAGGTAGTGGGAAAAGTACATTTTTCCGTTCTATTTTTGCTGAAATTCCTATCGATTTAGGTGTAGCCACTGTGGCAGGTTATTCTTTAAATAATCTCAAAAAGAGTGATATCCCATTTTTACGTAGAAAGTTAGGTTTCGTTTTTCAAGATTTTCAATTGTTGACGGATCGAAATGTGGCCAAAAACTTATCATTTGTTTTAGAGGCGACAGGTCATAGCAACAAAGATGAAATTCGATTTAGAATAGAACAAGTTCTTCAACAGGTTGGAATGTCATCCGCTATTGAAAAAAGAGTACACCGTTTATCTGGAGGTGAACAACAACGTATTTGTATTGCTAGGGCAATTTTGAATAATCCTATACTATTGCTTGCAGATGAACCTACCGGTCATTTAGATCCGCAAGTGTCTTTGGAAGTAATGCAATTGTTTCAACAATTGAATCAGCAAGGCATGACTATTTTAATGGCTAGTCATGATTATAATTCCATGAAACAAATTCCTGCTCGTTTTCTGAATTGTGAAAATGGGAATATTGTTGAGGTCGCTGGGTTGTAATTTTTAGTTATTAGGTGTTAGTTATTAGTTATTAGTTATTAAAATTCTTTTACCTCTTACCTATTACCTCTTACCTATTACCTATTACCTCTTACCTATTACCTATTACCTCTTACCTATTACCTATATTACCTCTTCCTCAATCATTTCCCTGTCAAATAGACAATTGGAATAATGCATTCCTCCAAAGAAATACCGCCGTGTTGAAAGGTGTTTCTGTAATGACTCACATAGTGATTATAATTATTCGGATATGCAAACAAATAATCCTCTTTTGTGAATACATAACTTGTAGAAACGTTGTTTTTTGGTAAGAAAATTAATTCCGGCTTTCTGCAAACCATCATTTTATTCTCATTTTCCCAATTCAAATTTTTGCCTTGTTTGTATCGCAAATTGGTATTCGTGTTTCTATCACCAATGATTTTGATTGGGTTTTGCACTCGAATCATTCCATGGTCAGTTGTGATAATTACACGTCCTTTTTTGTCAGAAATCTTTTTTAGTAAATCAAATAAAGGTGAATGTTGGAACCAACTTGCTGTTAAACTCCTGTACGCTGACTCATCTGGTGCTAATTCCTTGATCATAGCCATGTCAGTACGTGCATGAGAAAGCATATCTACAAAATTGTAGACTACCACATTCAGTTGATTGGTTAATAATTTGTTGAAATTATCTACCAAGGTTTTACCTTGATGCTGATGAACAATTTTATGATAAGAAGCCTTTGCATTGATTTTTAGTCGCTTCAATTGTTCATTTAAGAAAAATTCTTCGTTTTGATTGAATCCCTCTTCGTCATCTGATTCACCCGTATCATTGATCCACTTATCTGGGTATTTCTTTTGTATTTCAGAAGGCATAATTCCTGCAAAAATGGAATTGCGCGCGTAGGCGGTCGTTGTAGGTAATATAGAGTAATAAGTTTTTTCTTCCTCCAATTGAAAATAATCTTGAATGATATGTTCCAAGGTTTTCCATTGGTCGTATCTAAGATTGTCAATCAATATAAAGAATAGGGGGCTTTTGTCATTGATTTTAGGAAATACATGTTTTCTCATCATTAAATGCGACAAAACAGGTGTTTCTTCATTGGGCTTTTGCAACCAATTTTCATAGTTTTTTTCAATAAACTTGCCAAAATGTACATTGGCCTCTGATTTTTGACTGCTCAAAACTTCGGCCATGGATTTATTTTCAGTTTTATCTATTTCCAATTCCCAATACAATAGTTTCTTATAAATCTCTGCCCATTCTTCTGCATTTAATTTATCTTGATATTGTAATGAAAGTTGACGGAATTCTTGTTGATAACTGATATTGGTTTTTTCTTCTTCCAAACGTTTTTTGTCAAAAATACGCTTGACTGAAAGTAATAATTGATTGGGGTTGAGGGGTTTAATTAAATAATCTGCTATTTTGGAGCCTATGGCATCTTCCATTAATTCTTCCTCCTCCGATTTGGTAATCATAATAACAGGCAAATTAGGTCTAATTTGTTTGATGGAAACTAAGACCTCTAAACCAGTCATTCCTGGCATATTTTCATCCAAAAACAATAAATCAAATTTTTGATTTTCTACTTTTTCTAAAGCATCAGCACCTGAATTGACAGTAGTCACCTGATATCCTTTACCCTCTAAAAATAATACATAAGGCTTAAGTAAATCAATCTCATCATCAGCCCACAAAATAGAATAGTTCATTTCAATAATTTTATCTCAAAACCCAATTAAATTCAATTTATTGCCTTCTCTAAAAATTAATTTTTGTTAAAACCACTAAATTGATATTCCCTCCTCAAAAATAGCTATTTTTGCACTCGAAATCATTATTCTTTCCATGTCAAATTCTGAACCAGTTCAATTTTCTGTCTCGGCCAAAGAAAACTTACTTAACATGTATGAAAAAGGTTCTTTTCCCGAGCCTTTTTTACGCATAGGGATGAAAGGTGGCGCTTGTGGAGGTTCGTATATTTTAGGGTTTGATCAAGCCACCGAGTTTGATGAAAAATATGAGATTGAAGGAATACCGGTTATCATTGATCGTCGTCAATTATTATTCGTCTTAGGTACTGAAATTGATTTTGAGACCCGAGCCAATGGCTTTTATTTACACAAACCTGCACAGATATGAAATTTGCTGCCATCGATATTGGATCCAATGCTGCTAGACTTCAAATCTCTAGTGTCTTAGAGAATGATGGAATAATTAGTTTTAAACGAATTGAATATGTTCGTTTTGCTTTAAGATTAGGTCATGATGTATTTAGTTCAGGGGTAATTTCACCAGAATCGGAAGTTCGTATTTTTAAATTGATGCATGCCTATCAATTATTGATGGATTTACATGAGGTAAAAGATTATGCGATTTGTGCCACTTCCGCCATGCGAGAAGCGGCTAATTCGTCGGATATAGTGACCAGAATTCATAAAATTTTGGACATGAAAATCCAAATTATTGAAGGTAATCGAGAAGCAGAGTTAATCAATGATGTTGTTGTTCAATCCTTGCACCCCAAGAAAAATTACCTGCATATTGATGTTGGTGGTGGTTCAACTGAACTTAATATTTATCATAATAGAGAAAAGTTAGCTTCGAAATCATTTAAAATTGGTTCAGTCCGATTATTAGAAGGAAAAGAGAAGATGGGTGATTGGGAGAAAATGAATAATTGGATTTCCCATCAAAAATTATTGATTGATGGTCCAATTACTGCTGTTGGTACAGGAGGTAATATCAATAAGTTATATAATATCTCCGATCAAGTTTCTGAAAATAAAGTAATGTCTGTTGAAGAACTCCAAAAAGTCTCAGATTATGTGGCATCTTTCAGTTATGAGGAAAGAGTGCATAAGTTACGTCTGAATACAGATAGAGCTGATGTGATTGTCCCAGCAGCTTCTATTTATCTCGCTGCTATGCAGGCTGCAGAGTGTCAAGAAATCTTTGTGCCCGACTTGGGTTTAAAAGATGGTATGATTCAGATGTTGTATGATCGGTATAGTAAGAAGAGGAATGTGGCCCCGCCGGGAATCGAACCCGGATCTAACGTTTAGGAAACGTCTATTCTATCCGTTGAACTACAGCGCCAATTTTAAAATTTTACAAAAATTCAAAAATTAACGCTGAATTGCAAGGTGAATGTCAGGATTAGATTAAATAATGGAATTATGACATTTTTCCTATCGCGCAACTTACATAAGATTTGGCTTGTTTGAAGAGATCATTTTTGCCTTTTTCTGGATATCCCATTGAAGATAGTTTTTTTATGATTGCTTCCTTCGAAAAATTGTCTCCTTCGATTAATATTGATTCTTCTTCAATATTTACTTTTGCCAATTGGACTCCTTCGATTTTAAGTAATTCAGATTGAATACTTTTCACACATCCACCACATTTAATGTTTTCGACTAAAATTGATAAATTTTCCATGATTGATGATTTTATTTTAAGTAAATGTAGTTTACCAAAACAATATAAAACGTGATAAAAATCACTTTTATGTCATTTTATTTACAAAATTCGAAAATTGTTGTTTTGAAGATTTAATACTATTTTTGTTAATCTTATACTTTTCTATCTATCATTTATTACCACTGAGTCATGAATATATTCGACCGCTTGGCTTCCGGAACCTATGGAATTAAAGGCCTAATTTCTAGTTTTATTCTTACACTTACGGAATTGATGTATAAGAATTCTTACAAGAAGGGTGATATTATTTTAAAGGAAGGAGAAATTTGTGATAAGATTTATTACATCGAAAGCGGCCTGATGCGTTTTTATACAGTGATAGACGGAAAAGAAATTTCAACATGGTTTTCATCAGAAGGCGATTTTATCACTTCTGCCAATAGTTTTCATTTTGAAATTCCTTGCCATGAAAACATTCAAGTTTTGGAAAATAGTATTATTTATTCTATTGATAAAAGTGTATATTTTCAAATGATTAAGATGCATAATAATTTTGCTTTGTTCAGTACCAATGAATTGTATTTTAATTTGGTTGAATGTCAAAATCAATGCCTACTTTTAAGAACTCTAAAAGCGGAAGATAGATATAAGTTTTTTATATCTAAGTATCCAAATATGAAAAACCGAATAAGTCAAAAATACTTATCGACTTTTTTAGGGATAGATAATTCTTACCTTTCCAAAATCATACATAAAGAAGAGATTTCTTAATTTTTTTCATTTTTATTTGAAAAAAAACTAATTGTATTATTTTAATATTGTTTTCTTCGGTTCATTTCTGGATGCTTGCAATTTTGCAAGTTTTATTTTTTTGCTTCTTGCAAAATATATTGCCAAATAATCTCATTAAAGGCAATTGAGTGATTTATTTTGATTTTCAAATCGATAATTTGTGAAATTACAACTTTAGTGCAATTTTAGTATATATTGAATATTTGGGTCGTTTTATCTTTTTTCTATAATTCATTTTTTCAAGTTAGAAGAATTCTAAATAAGCTGTTTTTCGGAATTAGTAATAATTGATTTTATGCTATAAATTTGACAAAAATCAATTACCTAACTATCATATTATATGAAACTAACCGAACGATTGAAATCAGGAAAGTATGGGATCAATGGATTTGGAACAGCTTTTATTGCAGCCACTGCCTCATTGTTTTTGGCTCAAAAAATCAAAAAGGGAGATTTACTTTTAAAAGAAGGTGAAATAGGAAATCGAGTTTATTATATTGAGAAGGGTTTAATTAGATTATTTACTTCTCATAAAAATAAAGAGATATCTACCTGGTTTGCCAAAGAGGGCGATTTTATTTTTAATCCAAAAAGTTTTCATTTTGAAGTTCCTTCGCACGAAAGTTTTCAGGCATTGGAAGATTGTATCATCTATTCCTTGCCCAAAAGTTTGTGGTTTCAAATGTCTACGATTGAATCTGTTTATGCAACTTATGCACTAAATGAATTGATTCATAACCTATGTGAGATTCAAAATCATTGCACCATTTTAAGGAATCTTTCTGCAGATGAAAGATATGAATTTCTGTTAACACATTATCCTTCGCTAAAAGGAAGAATTAGTCAGAAATATTTAGCTTCTTTTTTGGGGATAGACATTACCTATCTCTCTAAAATTATCAAAAAATATGAAAAGGATTCTGAATAATTTAATGTGAATTTATCTCAAAGGGATGTATATTTATAAATTATTACAACGATAAATTATACATTCCAATGATTCCTGTAAAAGCCTTTGGCGCAATTAATCCCAATTCAGAAATAGCTCCTTTAGATGTTCAACGTCGTGATGTGGGTCCACATGATGTATTGATTGATATTTTATATTGTGGAGTTTGTCACTCAGATATTCACATGGCAAGAAGCGAGTGGGGGCCATCCATTTATCCCATTGTACCAGGACATGAAATTGTTGGAAAAGTAATTCAAATTGGATCGCATGTTACAAAATTTAAAGAAGGAGACATTGCGGGTGTCGGTGTGTTTGTAGATTCTTGTCGAACTTGTCCATCTTGCCGAAATGGGATGGAACAATATTGCGACGAAGAAATGACAGGTACTTATAATAGCTTTTACCGAGATGGGGTTACACCCACTTATGGGGGTTATTCTGACAAATTTGTCATAGATGAACAATACACATTACATATTCCTTTTGAAAAAGATTTAGAAAAAGTGGCTCCATTATTATGCGCTGGGATTACAACTTATTCACCTTTGCGGTATGCTGGTGTAGGGCCAGGTCATAAAATTGCCGTATTAGGCTTGGGTGGTTTAGGACATATGGCTGTCAAACTAGCTGCTTCCATGGGAGCAGAGGTAACAATGCTAAGTACTTCTCCGTCGAAAGAAGCAGATGCTAAAAAATTAGGAGCGCACCATTTTGTTTTATCGACAGATAAAGAGGCTATCAAAGGTTTAGAAAATCATTTTGATTTTATTTTAAATACCGTAGCAGCCAAGCATGATATGAATAAATTCTTGAATTTATTGAAAGTGGAAGGTAAAATGTTATTAGTGGGTATTCCCCCTGAAGATAATTCCTTTGGAGCAGCGACCTTAATTTCAAAAAGACGAAGTATTGTTGGGTCAATGATTGGTGGAATCGCCGAAACACAAGAAATGTTGAACTATTGTGCTGAAAAAGGCATCACATCAGATGTGGAAGTAATTCCAATGAGAGATATTAACAAGGCATTTGAACGTGTTATCAAATCTGATGTGAAATATCGATTTGTTATAGATATGAAGACAATTTAGTTTTTTGTTCAAATTCTAGATTAAATAAAAGCAGTATGAGGCTTACAATTTTGCTATTTTCTATGGTATTCTTTTTTTCTTGTAAGGAAAAGATAGAAACCATTCATCCTGAATATCATTCCATAACGGAATCTATATATGCGACTGGCTTGATTAAAAGTAAAAATCAATACCAAGTTTTTTCTTCTGTCAATGGAATTGTTGAAAAAGTATTTGTTGCTGAAGGAGATCGCGTAAAAGTGGGTGATCCATTGTTTTTGATTTCAAATAAAACGCAGGAATTACAAAAAGAAAATGCTCAATTAGCAGCAAATTATGCCAATATTTCAAATAATGTAGGGAAAATAAACGAAGCCAAAGAATTTCTTGAATTGGCTAAAAACAAATTAAAAACAGATTCCAATTTGTATCTACGCCAAAGAAATCTTTGGAAAGAAAATATAGGTACTAAAGTTGAATTAGAGCAAAAGGAACTCCTTTATTTGAATTCAAAAACGGCTTATTTTTCTGCAAAAGAGAGGCTTTCAGAATTAAAAAGAACCTTGGATTTTAATTCAAAACAATCCCAAAAAAATCTATCCATCAATAGTAAAATTTCAGAAGATTTTATAGTAAGAAGTAAGATCAATGGAATAGTATTCAATCTGCAAAAATCTGTTGGTGAAATAATTACCACTCAATTCCCCATAGCAACCATTGGTAATTCTGAAAAATATTTCATGGAAATGCAAGTAGATGAAAATGATATTTTTAAAATTCACACGGGATTAAAGGTCTTTGTTACTTTTGATAGTTATAAAAATCAAGTATTTGAAGCATCTGTAAGTAAGATTTATCCTTATATGAATGAAAAGTCTAAATCATTTTTAATCGAGGCGGAATTTACAAAATCGCCCCCAAACTTATTTCCTAATTTAACTTTTGAAGCCAATATTGTCATCAATGAGAAGTCAAAAGCTATGTTGATTCCTAGGACATATTTGGTGGAAGATTCCTTTGTGATCAAAGCAAATGATGAAAAAATCAAAGTGAAAACAGGTTTAAATGATTTTCAA
This sequence comes from Aquirufa sp., assembly GCA_046073945.1. Classification (GTDB taxonomy): domain Bacteria; phylum Bacteroidota; class Bacteroidia; order Cytophagales; family Spirosomataceae; genus Aquirufa. The sequence continues at coordinate 9,585 of JBJTNH010000042.1, forward strand.
ATGGTAGAGATTCTTAGTGGTTTAAGTGCCAATGATGAAATAAAAAAACCGGTAAAATGAAAGTAAAGCTACTTTTTGAAATAGCAATAGCTCTTTTATTGGCTCGTTGGAGGCAAACTTTAGTGGCTGCTATCGGCGTAACTTTCAGCATCGCAATGTTTGTGACATTATTAAGTTTTATGACTGGCTTAAACGATATGTTGGATGGATTAATTATCAATCGAACCCCGCATGTACGTCTGTACAAAGAAATCAAACCTTCTTCCATTCAAGCCATTGATTTAACGAAAGATCATTCGACTAAATACAATTTTGTTTCTTCTGTTAAACCCAAAAATGAACGAATAGAAATTTATAATAGTGGAGCCATTATTCAAAATCTAAAAAAAGATCCTAGGGTTTTTGGAGTGGCACCCAAAGTTACCGCTCAAGTCTTTTATAATATTGGTGCCTTACAGTTTGGAGGAATCATTAATGGAATAGATCCAGTGGAGGAAAATAAGTTGTTTCTATTTGATACTTACGTTTCAGAAGGACAATATTTAGATTTAAAAAATGTACCTAATAGCATCATTTTAGGAAAAGGTGCAGCCGAAAAAATGTTGGCTAAATTAGGAGATGTGATACAGATTACCACTGGCAAAGGAGAAACCATCTCTTTAAAAGTAGTGGGATATTTTCAATCTGGCCTTCAGGATATTGATAATGTGCAGAGTTATGCCTCGATTAAAACCACACAAAAAATTTTAGGACAAAGCAATAATTACATAACAGACATTCAAGTTAAATTGAACGATATTTCAAAAGCGCCTTTGATCGCAAAAGAGTATGAGCGATTATATGAAACGCAAGCGATTGATATCCAAAAAGCCAATTCTCAATTTGAAACAGGAACCTCGGTTCGAACCTTAATTTCTTATGCGGTAGGCATTACATTACTGATTGTAGCTGGATTTGGTATATACAACATCTTGAATATGATGATTTATGAAAAAATGGATTCTATCGCAATTATGAAAGCAACTGGATTTTCAGGAAAAGACGTTCAGTTGATTTTTATTAGTATTGCATTAAGTATTGGTGTATTTGGTGGATTATTAGGGCTCGCGTTTGGTTTTGGATTGACTTCCATCATAGATCAAATTCCATTTAATACGGATGCCTTACCCACGATCAAAACATATCCCATTAATTATAATAGCAAGTTTTATTTCATTGGTATTTCATTTTCCATTATCACAACCTATTTTGCCGGATATTTTCCTTCAAAAAAAGCCAGTAACATTGACCCTGTAATTATCATTAGAGGTAAATAATTTCAATATGAATAATAAGGTTTTAGAAACTAAACACATTAATAAATATTTCCACGATCCTGTATCTGTGCAAGTATTGAATGATGTTAATTTTAGTCTAAATCATGGAGAATTTGTTTCTATCATTGGAAAATCTGGATGTGGGAAATCAACCTTATTGTATATTCTTTCTACCATGGATACGGACTATGAAGGGGAATTGTACATTCATAATACTTTAATGACCAATAAAAGTCAAGATGAATTGGCCAAGGTTCGAAATGAGCAGATTGGGTTTGTTTTTCAATTTCATTATTTATTAAATGAGTTTTCAGTACTTAAAAATGTCATGTTACCTGGTTTAAAACTTGGTAAATTTTCCAATGAAGAAATTGAAAGCAGAGCAATTGAAAAACTCAAAATTTTAGGAATTGAAAACGAGGCTTTGAAAAAACCGAATCAATTATCGGGAGGTCAAAAACAACGTGTAGCCATTGCAAGGGCATTAATCAATGATCCTTTAATCATCATGGGTGATGAACCCACTGGAAATTTGGACAAAAAAAATACGGATATTGTCTATCATATTTTCAATGATTTGGCAAATGAATTTAATCAGACTCTTTTGATTGTGACCCATGACAATGAATTTGCTGCCAAAACCCATCGGATTATTGAAATGGAGGATGGTAAAATCATCTGATGATTTTTTTAATAGATGATTAATTAACCTAATGATTGAAATAACTGATTATCAAATTTTTAATTCTACCGAAGAGATTCCTATCGAATGGGATCGTTTTTCAATATCTAATATTTTATTAACAATTCCTTATCTGAAATTTTTGGAAAAGGCCTCTCCAATCAATTTTACGAATTATTTTATCGGTTTATATGCTCAAAAAGAATTAGTTGGAGTCTTAATAGTTCAAAAAGTCGATTTGCAAAAAGTGGAACATTTTGGTCAGCGGGATCATTTTTTGAAAAAGCTTTTACGTAATTTTTTATTCAAAAACTTTTCAGGTCAATTACTTATAGTTGGGAACAATTTAATCTCTGGAACTGAATCTTTTAACGTTCATCCGAATGTAGATCCTAAATCGATTGGAGCAACCCTTGAGCGCATTATTGAATTGCATTTTAAAAGAAATGTTCATTTAACGATTTTAAAAGATGTTGCAAATTTGTTTTCGATATTTCCTGAATTAACCACTTCACCATCTTATTTTCATTTTACAGCACAGCCATGTATGGTTTTTACGATACCTGCTCATTGGAATTCCATGGAGCAATATATTCGTGAATTATCAAAGAAATATAGAGATCAATTCAAACGATGTAGAAGAAAAGGAGAGGGGCTCATTAAAAAAGTATTTTCTGTCGATGAGATACAATTTTATGAAAATGAGATGTATGAATTGTATTTGCATGTGGCTAATCATGCACCATTTAATACCTTCTTTTTGCCTAAAAACCATTTTGTTGAATTGAAAAAACAATTGAAAGAGAATTTTCGTGTTTGTGGTTATTATTTGGAAGGTAAATTAGTTGGATTTAATTCTATTATAATCAACAATCATTCTTTAGAAACTTATTTTCTTGGCTATGAAGAGAAAGTACAAAGAGATCAAATGTTGTACTTAAACATGTTGTATGATATGTTAGAATTTGGCATAAATGATCATTTTCAATCCATTAATTTTGGGCGAACGGCGATGGAAATAAAAAGTTCAATTGGCGCTGAAGCGATTTGCTTAGATAGTTTTATGCAGCATACGAATCCTTTGATAAACAAATATTTAGCTTCCATTTATCAACTACTTGAGCCGAAAGTTGAATGGAAAGCTAGGCATCCATTTAAAGTTCCTAGGGTTCTTTAGTTTTTTAAATTTTTACTTGTTTGAATTTCCCAGATTCATTTTTCCAATAAATAATTTTTCCTTTATTTCCGTTTAATATTCCAAATAATCCATCACCTACAATATCAAGATCTCCATCCAAATCAAAATCAAATAATCTTATCCATTTGATCCATGCGCCATTTCCTGCTTCATCTGTTATATCAAAGTAGTTTTTTGTATTTTCAGTGAATTCATTTCCTTTGTTAATAAATAATCGAAGACCATAACCATTGTAATTGGTATTGCTCATTGTTAATACATCGGTTTTTCCATCCAAATCAAAATCCAAGAATAGCATGTCCATGATTTCCAAATTTGTATCTATTGGAAAATTAATTGCTTTTGATCGATCGAAAATTCCATTTTCATTCAATATAACTCTGAGTGTTTTTGAAGAGCCAAGAAATAAATCTAAAAACCCATCTTTATTAATGTCATAAAGTTCTACTGTATAGTAATTATCATTGTTACTGAAATTTTTAAAAATTGAATTGCTTAGTTCAAATTTTCGATTCCCTTTATTGATATAGCAAGTTGGGTGTACGGGAATTATCGCACTTCCACCTGAATAAGCTACAATATCTATCAAACCGTCGTTATTTATATCGCCCGTCGCTCCACCATGAAAATATCCGATATCTTTATTTAGATATTGATATTTCAGCTCTCTTGGATAAAATATACCCAGTGAATCTCCAGGAAAAGGCATTCCATCATAACCTGATGAAAATAACATGATATCCGATTTTTTGTCATTATCCATGTCTGAAATCACACATTTCCGAACCTGAGTTAATCCCTTTTGTAAATTATAAGTTAAAAGGTTCGTCGTATATTCAGAAAATAAATGTAAACCGGTTGCATTTGTTGGCCATGGATTTTTCCAGTAATAGGCCCAAAGGTCTTTTTTCCCATCTCCAGTGAAATCTGCGTATAAATAAGTACCTAAATCATTCCAATAGTAATTTTTTGATGGACTAAATGTGTTGGTGGTTCCTGTATTATAAGGTTCATAGAGCCCAGTAGAATTTAATTCAAACCCCCAATATTTACTTGCAAATACATCAAACAATTCTGTCATTTCTACAGTAGTTGTGTACCAAGAAGTTGTTTTGTTGATTGCTGATACAGAATCCAAAGTTTTTTTTGAGTAGACAATTGGCTTATTTGTACTTGGAGTAACTGTTGTTGAACTTGCTGGTGTGATATTTTCTGTTTTTGAACAAGCAGATAAAATAAGAATTATAATAAAATAGGTGATAAATTTATACATGGGCTATTGGGGAGGCTTTTCTTGGATTAGCTATACGAAATTAATAAACATCTCTCTTAAAATTTAATAATTGCATGACATGTTTTAAAATCAGAATTTTTATCTTTCCATAAATAATCTATTTATGAAAAAAATTCTGAATCTAGTTGCCCTCTCGTTATTTAGTTTTACCTCCTTCAGTCAGCAAATTTTAGAAGTTCCTGGTTTACAGGAGTATGCCAAAATTGATACATCCAACTATTCTGTTTTACCGAGTGGTCGATATGTTAAACCAGCTGGAAAAACTTTGCGAATTAATTCCGATGCATTTGGTTTAGCGATTAGTCCCAATGGGAAATGGGCCGTAAGTTTACATAACGCAGCTTTTACCCGGATTGATTTAACCAGTCAAGTTGCTAAACGTTTTCCTGCCTTTGGTACTCCTGATAAATTGTCTCCTTATGGTAAAAGCACTTTCATTGGTGTCGTATTTTCTGCTGATAGTAAAAAAATCTATTTGAGTGGTGGCGATTTTGGCACTGTTTTGGAAGTTGATGTGGAAGATGGAAAGGTTTTGAGAACCTTGTCTATCAATGGAAAAATTGGTAAAAAAAATTGGGAAGAAAGTTTTACAACCGATTTAGTCCTATTAGAAGAAAAAAATCAGTTGCTTGTGTTAGATCAAGCCAATTATCGTTTGGTTCGTCTGGATTTGTTTTCAGGCAAAGTAATTTCAAATACTCCTACAGGTCGCATTCCGTTTGGTATAAGTTTAAGTCCGGATCATAAATATGCCTTTGTTGCCAATGTTGGAATGTATGCCTATCCAATTGTGGAAGGAACGACTGAGAAAAATATTGAATCGCAACATATCCCATACCATCCTTATGGAAATGATACAAAAGAGTCAAGAGAAGGGACAGAAATAGAGGGCAAGAAGATTCCTGGTCTTGGTGATCCCCGTTCAGATGAAGCAATGAGTGTTTTTCAAATAGATTTATCGACGAATAAAATTGTTAAAAAATATAAACCAGGTTTTCAAATAGGAGAGATGGTGGAAGAGATGGAAGTGGTAGGGGGATCGAGTCCCAATTCCATTGCAGTTAGCTCCCAATATATTTTTGTAAGTAATGCGACAAACGATAATATCACTGTAATCGATTATAAAACGCGAAAAATTAAAACGCATATTCCCATTCAATTTTCTAAATTATTGGATAAAAGACGCGGATATTTGCCTTTCGGATTGACTTTGAGTAAAGATGAAAAAACCTTGTATGTGACCTTGCTGGGATTTAATGCAGTAGCCATTATTGATGTGGAGTCTCAAAAATCCAAAGGATTTATTCCAACTGGCTGGGGGCCAACTCGTGTTAAATTATCAGCCGATGAAAAAATGATTTATATTACTTCTTGCCGTGGTTTTGGGGCTGGTCCAAATGGTGGAAAAGGATATCAAGCGCCTGCTCAAGGAACGTATATTGGAGATGTACAATTAGGTACTTTTCAAATGGTACAACAACCTAATTCTACTCAATTGGCAGAGTTGACGCATCAAGTTCAAAATAATACTTTTATCCAAAAATCAATTCAGGATCGCGGAAATAAGGTGTTTTCTTTGAAATCAAATTCTGATTCTCCAATCAAACATATTGTATATATCACCAAAGAAAATCGTACCTATGATGAAGTTTTTGGGCAATTCAAAGGAGCAGTAGGAGATTCAACCATTGCTAAATTTGGTTTAAATCGTACCGTCATTGATAAGAATGTTGTTTTCAAAAATGCGGATATTTCACCTAATCACCATCGGATTGCTTCTCAGTTTGCCATGAGTGATAATTTTTATTGCGATAGCGATGCTTCAATTCACGGTCACCACTGGATGATGGGGGTGATTCCAAACGAATGGGTAGAAGCTAATTCAAGTGTCTCAAAAAGCTCCAAAGCGCTCTCGCCTGCTCCTGGTAGAAGGATGCCAAAGACAACAGGAAGCATGGATCCGGAGGATTATGCGGAGGTTGGTGGACTTTGGGAAGCATTAGAACGCAAAAATGTTTCGTTTTATAATTTTGGAGAAGCCAATGAAACAGGACATGTTCGGGAAGATTGGTTTGATACATTGACGGGCGCTGGCCACATTGTAATGGTTCCTATGCAAAAGGCTTTGTACAAAAATACCAGTCATAATTATGCAGGTTTTAATATGAGTATTCCAGATCAATTCAGGGTAGAACAATTTACGGAAGAATTTACCAAAAAATGGCTGAATGGGTCTGGTAAACTACCTTCATTAATCACCATTCAATTACCCAATGATCATGGGGCTGATGTAGATTCAGCGGCGGGTTTCCCTTATCGACCTTCTTTTATGGAAGATAATGATTTGGCATTAGGAAGAATGTTGGAGTTTTTATCTCATACGCCCTATTGGAAAAATATGTTAGTGATTGTGACAGAAGATGATCCACAAGGAGGAATTGATCACATCGATGCGCATCGAAGTATTTTAATGATGGCTGGGCCTTATGTTAAAAAGAATTATGTATCAAAACGCCATGCAAATTTCGGTTCTATTTTGCGTGTGATTTATACTTTATTGGATATTCCTGCGGTCAATCATTATGATCAAACGGCTTCTATTTTAGATGATTTTTTTACGGAACAACCTGATTTTAAACCGTATGAATTTGTTTTTCCAGACAAGCGAATTTTCGATGCTGATAAAACAATGATCAAATACAATCGTAAAATTGATTGGAGAAAAATCAAAAAAACGATTGAAATGGACGATGTGAATGATCAAAGAAAAAATCATTAATCACCATTGGTAGGTAAATTGGACGAATAAACTTCTTCCCATGCCGTCAATGCCTGATCCATGCATTCTGTAAGGAATGTTAGCCAAATTAACTCCCTGCAAACTTACCAAGGTATGGGAGCTAATTTGGTATTTAAACTGTGAATTAATGATTCCCCAGCCGGCAGTACCATTCGGATTCATTCGATTGTCAGATTTGTCTCCAGCACTTAATCGGTCTTGTCTATCAGCGAAAATCCAATTAATTCCAATGCCCCATTTCGAATGTTGATAATCAATTTGAACATTTCCATGGAATGGAGGAATTCTACGCATGGGTTCGTTTTGACTTACATTTTGACCAAAAGTATAAGATATTTGACTTTTAATAGTTAGTTGCGGATTGAGTGTAAATCCTTGATTAATTTCAAATCCATACAAATAGGCTTGATCGATGTTTTCCTTTTTATAAACTACATAGGATTGAATGGTTTCTCCTGTTTTTACTCGATTGATGATATTTTCTAATTGAGTATGGAAAAATACCCATTCGCTACTCAATGAACCAATTTTTGACCGTAATCCGAATGTTTTGTTAAATGAATATTCAGGTTTTAGTTGAAATGCAGGTAATTCATATCTGAAGTCAACAATACCTAAACTTCCTAAATCATCCATATTTGGAGCTCTAAATCCCGTTGAGTAATTGAAAAATATTGTAGCATTTTTGTTGAACGTATACGAAGTCCCTAAATCATATACAAACGCTCCCATGGATATAGTCGATTTACCAACAGTTGTATCTGGGATGACGGCAATTGATTGTTGAAATCGTAGTCCGGTATGAAATTCCCAAGGCTTTGCATACCATTCATGTAAGCTAAAAGCAGATAAACTAGTAAAATTGGAATCGTCAGGATATAATCCTCTCAAATTTATTGTTTTATTAACGTTTAGATCCTTTCTATTGCTATAAATCAAATCGTTGTAAACTTCTATACCACTAATGGATGAATGCGCTTGAAATAAATTACTTTTTATTTGAGAGGTAAATCCCAAGGTTTGTATCTGATCACTTTCCAAACGAGTAGTAGAACTGGCATTCTTTTGCAATTTTCTATCTTCATTATTTTTCTGATAGGAAGCTAATATTTCAATGGACTTGAAAATAGGTTGATTGAAATCTTTTTTTAGCTTCAAATAGGCCCTCTGATAATTTTGCAAGCTCATTTCATTGATTGCATAATTTTCGAGTTGAATTTTATGAAAAACAGGTACATTTTTTTGTTGATTCTGTTGTAATAAGGTTTCAAATTCCCAATTTGCTGGTAATTTCATTCGAATCTTAGCCATAATATTGGATTCATCAAATCCAGTTGGACTTTGAATCCCACCATTTCCTCCTTTATTAATGTCGCCAAAGCTTTTATAACCTAAAGAAAAAATGGCAGATAATTGAGAGGATTGATAAAAAAATCGATTCAAAAAACTTTTTTCCATGCCTTGGCTAGCCCATCTTGTCGAGTGAGTACCATTCCATACTTTTTCCTCGCTGAATTCGGGTTGTATGGTAAATAAATGAATTGCACCTGATAAAGCATCAGATCCATATTGAACAGAGCCTGTTCCTCTCAGTACCTCAATATTTTCAAGATTAAATGGATCAATGGTATTCAAATATTGATTGGGACCATACCTAAAAGTAGAATTATTAAATCGAATTCCGTCTAAAATTAATAAGGTTTGGTTGCCTGTTAATCCTCTTACAAAGGCTGATCCACCACCTTGATTGGTTCTTTGCATGAATATTCCAGGAATATTCGAAATGGATTCGGGTGTATTCAATGAATTTTGTTGAATACGTTGCTTGGAAATTGCAATTGGAATAGTATTTGAAATACTTGCTTGTCGCGTTGCACTGACAACCACATTATTTAAAGTATCCGAATGCATGAACAACATTCGGATACTTAAAAGGCTAAGAATCGTTAAACTCATTATTAATCTTTGTCTTCTACTTCTGAGGCATTAAAAATGGCTGCTCTTCTTGGAGCTGGCATGATTGAATTTTCTCCTTTAACAGCTTTCCAAACAACCTCGCTTAATTCTAAATCAGGAACTGAATCTTCTTTCTTGAAATTGAATTTTGCACTTTTTATGCTGCTAGGCGTTTCTTTTACCGTCACTTCGAATAAATTGGTACGGGGTAATTCATGTTGAAAAGGCGATGTATTAGCCTCTTTTGAAAAACTTTTGAACATAGGAGTAGCCGCCGCATCATATTGACTCATTGGAGGCAAACCTAGTATCAATTCCATGGTTCTTAACATAGAAGAAGTAGAATAGGGTGTGTGATCTATAAAGCCTCGTTTAACGAAACCTCCTGCTAAATATGCTGTTGTTCTATGTGCATCTACGTGATCGGGTCCATTTTGAGCATCGTCCTCTACAATAAATATGGCTGTCTCTTTCCAAATGGGTGATTTTGATAAATAATCTACGAATAAACCTACTGCATAATCATTGTCTGCCACGTAAGCATAAGGTGTTTTTTTGCCTAATTTTTGACCTTCTGTATGGTCATTGGGAAAACGAATCGAATTGAATTGAGGAACTTTGTTTTGACTTAGTAAAATTTCAAAATCTTTTCTCCACTGATGAAAACGAGTAGTGTCCATCACATCTTGGTTGAAAGATTCAAAGTTGGGACAAAAATGATCTGCAATGGATGGGATATTCGGCTTAAAATCATCTGCGAATTCTCCATAGGTACGATAAGAAACACCTGCTCTTTTGCAATAATCCCAAATAAAGCCATCTTTTGGATTGGCAATTAAGCGATTGCCTTCTCCGTCATAATGACCACCACGTCCACCATAAGAAGTTGGCCATGTTTTTTCTAAATAGTCAGTTGCATGGGCTGAAGTTGACCAATTGTGTCCATCAGAACTCACTTCTCCATCTACATAAAAATTGTCTAATAACACAAAGTCTTTGACTAGTTTATGTTGATTCGGCGTATATTTTTCACCAAAAAGTAAGAGGGTCGTATCTCCATTTCCGCCTTTCACATCCGATAATACTTGGTCATAGGTTCTATTTTCTTTTAAGATATAAAACACATATTTGATGGGTGATTTTTCTCCGACTTTGCGTGGAATGGGATTACCTTCTTCCCCTTTTACATTGGATTCAATTTCTTTATTATACGGAGTATTTTGATAAACTGCCTCAGAAAGGATGGGTAGTTCTTTGGAATTAGGTTCATTGAAAATGGATAAAGTCCCTTTCATTAAACCTCCAATATATCCTGTTCTAACTTTTTTATTGTTATCTGATTTTTGATAAGTAACCGTTTGTTTTTTGTTGATTGGATTAGGTCCATCTGGATTCGCAAAAGATGAAAATCCTTTCCCATTGGCTACGTATAATTTTTTGTTGATGACCTTGATAGAAGTTGGATACCAACCTACCGGTATAAAGCCAAGAGATCTAGAAGATCCTGGTTTTTCAACTTCAAAAACCGCTAAACAATTATTATCAGCATTGGCTACATAGAGCTTTTCTTCGTCTGCAGATAAAGCAAGTCCATTGGTCGAGCTACCGGCTAAAGAATTCGGAAATAAAGCTGCATTTAATACTTCAATCTCTTTTCCTGTGGCTGTATTTATCACAGAAACGGAATTGTCGTTGGCATTAGCTACGTATAAAATTTTACCATTTTTGGTTAAAATCATTTCATTTGGATGGTCACCTACAGAAATTGGATTTTTAAATGTACTATTTGATACATCAAAAGGTAAAACTTGTCTTGCGCCCCAAACTGAAATGTATAAAATGTCTTTGTTTTTGTTCAAAAGACATGTAAATCCTTCCGCTGGTAGTTTATGTGTTGATTTGATGGATTTACTTTTTACATCGATGATGTAAAGTGTGTTATTATCTTTAGTCACTACATATAGGATTCCTTTTGCATCGTCGTATTCTATACCTGCTGGAGAAATTTCTACTTTTTTTTCAGTGGTTAATGGAATTTTATCAGTTTCAATCAATTTTTCATTTTCAATTTTGAAAACAATAATTTGATTGTCATTTCCTCCTGAAACAAAAACGGTTTGATTGTCAGCCGCAACTTTTAATCCATACCAAGATTTTTCTAATTCTTTGCTATCAAGAACCTTTTGGTTTTTAACGTCTATCAATTGTAAACTTTGAACGCTTTGCCCATTATTGGTAGCCAATAAATATTTTTGATTGGGGCTAGTAACGATGTTCAAGGGTAAATCTCCCAAGGGTAAAGATGTACCATGTGGTGAAAGTTTCCAGCCATTTGGGAGTGTAACTCTACTTTTTGCAATTTGATCAACTAAATTTTGTTGCGCAAAAAGCATTCTTGTAGACAAAGTAATAAAAAGGGAAATCCCTAAGAGTAATCTGTTTTTCATTTTTAAAAGATTTTGAACACAAATTAAAACCTTTTAAATGAATTTTATATGATGTAATGATTAAATCTGCTTATTCAGGTACAACTCCATCGCTATGTCCCATTAAATGATTGTCATTCATCCAGTTAGGAAAAATTTGATAATGTTTTTCTTTGATCAACTTCATGATGATTTCTCTTAATTCAGACAAATTGCTTTTTTGTTCAGCAGAAATGAATACTGTTTGAGGTTGATTGCTTTGCCAATGGGTATTTTTTAAAAATTCAGTGACACGCTCCATTTTGCTTTTTTGAACTTCTCCATCCTCATTGACAAAACTTCCTTCAAAAAAGACATCTTCTACCTTATATAAATCGATTTTATTGAAAACTAAAATGGTCGGCTTATCACCAATTCCCATTTCATTTAAAATTCCTTGAACTACCTCGATTTGCTCTTCAAAATTTGGATGAGAGATATCTACTACGTGTAATAATATATCCGCTTCTCTAACCTCATCTAATGTTGATTTAAAAGATTCAATCAATAGAGTAGGGAGTTTACGAATAAACCCTACGGTATCTGTTAATAAAAAGGGAATTCCTTCCCAAGAAATTTTTCTAACGGTTGAATCGACTGTGGCAAAGAGTTTATTTTCTGCAAAAACATCTGATTTAGATAATTTTTGCATCAATGTTGATTTCCCCACATTGGTATAGCCTACCAATGAAACACGCACCAAACGATCTCTGTTTTTTCTTTGTGTAAAAGATTGGCGATCAATGGCTTCTAGTTTTTCTTTCAATAACGAAATTCGATCATTGGCAATACGGCGGTCGGTTTCTAATTCTTTTTCACCAGGTCCACGCATACCCACACCACCTCGTTGTTTGGAAAGGTGAGACCACATACGGGTTAATCGAGGTAACATGTATTGATACTGAGCCAATTCAACTTGAGTTCTCGCTTGTACGGTTTGAGCTCTTTGAGCAAATATGTTAAGAATCAAAAGGCTTCTGTCAAGAACTTTCATTTCCTTTCCACACAATTGAATAGAATATTCAATGTTTCGAACTTGCGATGGACTTAAATCGTCGTCAAAGATGATCATATCCACATCTTTTTCAATCACATACCTGATGATTTCCTCAAGTTTACCTTTTCCAACGTAAGTTCTATTATCGGGTTTTGCCAAGTTTTGGGTAAAACTTTTTAGCGTAACAACGCCTGAAGTAGAAGCCAAGAATGCTAATTCAGCTAAATACTCTTTCGTTTTTTCAGCATCTTGCTTTTGGGTGCTTACCGCAACCAAAACAGCGGTTTCTTTTTCTTCGTCAGTACTATACACGTTTTTTTTCGTTTTAATGATAGCTAAAAAAAGCCTTCCTGAATAGAAAGGCTTTTTTATAAAAAAGAGTTCAATGTTTTATAAACTCTGTATTAATTTTTCATTTAAAGCTACATAATCATCATTTTTGCCAGCTTTAGCTAGTTCAATGGATTTTAATGCTGTCGCTTTTGCTCCTACTTTATCGCCTAATTTAGCTTGAATTTTCGCTTTCAAGTGAAATTGCCAATAGGCAGAAGGATTTGCTTCATTTGCTTTGTTTACCCATTCTAAAGCTTTGTCTAAATGAATACCCTTTTCGAAGTAAAAACTAGCTGCTTCAAAATAGGGTTTTGAATCTTGAGACATAACTTTAGCAATGTTGGCTAAAATCTTTGAATCAATCTCTGTTTGAACGGGAATTGATACTTGTGTCTTTTCCCAAGCAAGTTGAATATCCAATTTATTCGAAGATATATTCGCTAATTGAATGGTAAAACTCTCTACCGATTGTGAGATAGAAGTACTTGGAACAGTGACATTAATTACATTTTCTTCTGGATGATAGTTGAAAACACCGTCCGTACCTTTGTTGAAAATGATTTCCCAAGAAGATTGACCTGGAATTGTCATTAATTGGTAGGTACCAGCTTTTAAATCTTTTCCTGCAATTTTAACATCTTCTCCAAAAGTGATTTTAGTTGCACTATTTGCACCTGTTCTCCATAATTTGCCAAACGGAACAATATCTCCAAATATTTTACGGCCTTTAATTGCAGGTCGAGAATATGTCACTTCAATAGATGAAAGTGAAAAATCTTGTTTAACGGTTTGACTTGGACTTGGAGCAGGAGTTTTGATTCCTTGCGCGAAGTTGGTAAAACCAAATCCCAATAATGCAATTACTAGTAATGCCTTTTTCATTTGTATTAATTGGATAATGCCTCAGCTCCACCCACAATCTCCAAAATTTCTTTGGTAATTGCAGCTTGACGAGAACGGTTATATTCTAATTTCAACGCTTTGATTAATTCTCCTGCATTTTCAGTCGCTTTTTCCATCGCAGTCATACGAGCACCATGTTCAGAAGCATTTGATTCTAACAAAGCTCTGAAGATCGAAAGTTTAATCGACTTGGGAATTAATTCATTGATTACCTCTTCTTCGTTCGGTTCAAAAATATAATCTACAGAAGAAGCAACTACTTTTTTATCATCCTGTTTTTCAACCAAAGGTAATAATTGCTCATTACGGATAATTTGAGTCGCTACGTTTTTGAATTCATTGAAAATAACCTCAACCACATCAAATTCTTTTTTAGCGAAAGCTTCTAAAACTTCCTCTCCAATTGCTTTGACGTTGGTAAAGTTTAATTTGGAATAAATTTCTGTATGAGTTGTATTCAACTTGTAGCCTCTTCTAGACATATATTCTGCACCTTTTTTGCCCAATGTTAAAATTTCAACTTGGCCATTTTGGTTTAATTCTGAATATTTCTCTTGAATGACTTGGATAGCAGCTTTACCTACATTCGTATTAAAAGCACCACACAAACCACGGTCTGAGGTAACTAAAATGATTAGAACTCTTTTTATTTCTCGAACTTCTGAAAAAGGATTTTCATTGGTTGATTCAGTTCTTGCTGAAACGGTAGCAATCATTTCAGCTAATTTCTTAGCGTAAGGGCGCATTTGAACAATGGCATCTGTCGCTCTTCTCAACTTCGCCGCCGAAACCATTTTCATGGCTTTGGTGATTTGTTGTGTCGAATTAACTGAAACGATTCTATTTCTTACTTCTTTTAAGGAAGCCATACTATTAAATTTTAAACTTCGTATTTAGCCGAAACTTCTTTTCCTACTCTTTTCAATGTTGCTGTCAATGTATCATCAAATTTACCTTTTGCTAATGCAGCAAGGGTATCTTTTTCAGTTGCTTTTAATACATTGATGAAATCTTGTTCAAATTCGCGCACCTTGTTTACTGGGATTTTATCCAATGAACCGGTTGTAGCTAAATAAATCATAGCAACTTGATCTTCCACTCTTTGAGGAGCAAATTGAGGTTGCTTCAACATTTCTAAGTTACGACGACCACGCTCAATCGTTAATTTAGTAGATGCATCTAAATCTGAACCAAATTTCGCGAAAGCTTCTAACTCACGGAATTGTGCTTGATCCAATTTTAAAGTACCTGCTACTTTTTTCATTGATTTAATTTGAGCATTACCTCCAACACGTGATACCGAAATACCTACGTTAATTGCTGGACGAATACCTGCATTAAACAAGTTGGTCTCTAAGAAAATTTGACCGTCCGTAATTGAAATTACGTTGGTTGGGATATAAGCTGAAACGTCACCTGCTTGAGTTTCAATGATTGGCAAAGCAGTTAAACTACCACCACCTTTTACGATTCCTTTGATAGAATCAGGTAAATCATTCATTGAACGAGCAATTTCGTCTGAGCTATTGATTTTAGCCGCACGCTCTAATAAACGAGAGTGAAGGTAAAATACGTCCCCAGGATATGCTTCACGTCCTGGTGGGCGACGAAGTAATAATGAAACTTCACGGTATGCTACCGCTTGTTTTGATAAGTCATCATAAACTACCAAGGCTGCACGACCTGTATCACGGAAAAATTCTCCAATGGCAGCTCCTGTAAATGGTGCGTAAAATTGCATTGGGGCAGGATCTCCAGCAGAAGCTGAAACAATCACTGTATAATCCATAGCTCCTGCTTTACGTAAAGTTTGTTCAATTTGCTTCACAGTAGAAGCTTTTTGACCAATCGCCACATAAATACAGAAAACTGGCTCACCTTTTTCGTAGAATTCTTTTTGATTGATAATGGTATCAATACAAACAGCTGTTTTACCTGTTTGTCGGTCACCAATTACCAACTCACGTTGACCACGACCTACTGGAATCATTGCGTCAATCGCTTTGATACCTGATTGCATAGGCTCTGTAACGGGTTCACGGAAGATTACACCTGGAGCTTTACGCTCTAAAGGCATTTCATATAAATCGCCTGTAATTGGGCCATTTCCATCAATAGGTTCTCCTAAGGTGTTAACAACACGGCCTAAGATACCGTCACCTACTTTGATAGATGCAATTAGATTGGTTCTTTTAACCGTATCTCCCTCTTTTACAAGGGTAGATTCTCCTAAAAGTACAGCTCCTACATTATCCTCTTCCAAGTTCAATGCAAGTGCTTTTAAACCGTTTTCGAAAACGATAAGCTCTCCTGCTTGTACATTGGAAAGGCCGTAAATACGAGCCACACCATCACCCACTTGGAGTACGGTGCCAATTTCTTCTAATTCTGCTTGGGTTTTAGCCTGTGATAGTTGTTCCCTAAGGATGGCCGATACTTCGTCTGGTCTTACTGATGCCATATAAAAATGGTGTTTACTGAAGTTTATTAAATACTTTTTAATTATAAAATTTCGGGTGCAAAATTAGTCATGAAATTTGATTATTCCCATAACTTTTGCAAAAAATGAGAGTATTTGTGATACTTTTTTTAGAATGGACCTTTTTAAGTAAAATTTTATATCGTTAAATAGCGTTAAAATCAATTTAAAACCCATTTTTTCTGTAACTTCGAAACTTTGTTTTTAAAATATAATAATTCCAACTAATTGTTAAACGTTAATCATCATGAAAATTAAATTTATTTCGATTTTATTATTAATTACTGTTATTACTAGCAATGCATTAACCGCTCAAAATAAAACAACTGCAAAACCGAAAACGAAGCCTAAGCTTGCTTTAAGTCTAACTAAGGTTCCAGTGAGTGGATTTTCCAATGTATTGGACTCTGTTAGTTATGCAGTAGGAGTTTTAGTAGCTCAGAATTTTAAATCACAAGGGGTAACTTTAGATCCTAAATTGGTTGAAAGAGGTTTCGCCACTATTTTTTCAGGTGCAAATTCTATTTTACCAGAGCAAGCTTGTCAAAGTGTAGTTAATTCTTATATGATGAAATTGCAAGAGCAAAAGTCTGCTGAAAGTGCTAAACAATTCTTGCCGAACAAGTTGGAGGGTGAAAAATTCTTGACAGAAAATAAGAAAAAAGAAGGTATCGTAACGCTTCCTAGTGGATTGCAATATCAAATCATCAAAGCTGGAGATGGTCCAAAGCCAACTGCAAATGATAAAGTAAAAACACATTATCACGGAACTTTGATTGATGGTACAGTGTTTGACTCATCTGTAGACAGAGGAGAACCTATTACTTTTCCAGTTACAGGTGTTATCCCAGGATGGGTAGAAGCATTGCAATTAATGCCAGTAGGTTCAAAGTGGAAATTATATGTTCCTCAAAATTTAGCTTATGGTGCAAGACCAGCAGGCGACAAAATTAAACCGTATTCAACTCTAGTTTTTGATGTTGAATTGATTTCTATTGAAAAGTAATATTTTTAAAAAGGCTGTATGAAAAAGATCCTTCCTATTTTAATTCCTCTATCCTTGGTGGTTGTGCTGTTTTTGCACGGAAAAAATCCAGTGGATTTTAATTCTAATAACCTTACAAGTTATCAGGAGGGTGATTTACAACCTACAGCTACGCAAAAAAAAGTGGAGCGCCTCGTTTATGGTATTTTAAGTAATTACCATTACCGTAAAATTCCAGTCAACGATTCTTTATCCTCCAAAATTTATGATGCCTATTTAAAGGAGCTAGATCCAAATAAAGTTTATTTTTTAGCTTCAGACATCAAAGAATTAGAAGATTATCGCTACACCATCGATGAG
Source organism: Aquirufa sp. (assembly GCA_046073945.1). GTDB lineage: Bacteria > Bacteroidota > Bacteroidia > Cytophagales > Spirosomataceae > Aquirufa. Next base: position 27,353 of record JBJTNH010000042.1, read on the forward strand.
CAATTGAATTTAGGTGATTTAACTTCCGCCTTCAAAATCTATAATTTATACCAAGTTAGAATGAAGGAAAGATTTGCATTTATCAACCAAGTCTTGACTCAAACCCAAGATTTTAATTTAGATGAAAGCTATTCTCCCAATCGAGATAAAGCAACTTGGGCTAATTCAAAAGAGGAATTGAACGATTATTGGAGAAAAGATATTAAGCGTCAATTGTTGGATTGGAAAATTGGTGGCAAAGCAGATACTACTGCAGTAAGAGAGCTGAAAGAACGATACAAGCGAAGCGAAAAATATATTGCCAAAACGAAATCGGAAGATGTTTTTCAGATTTTCATGAATGCTTATACTGAAAGCATTGATCCACATACTTCCTATATGATTCCTAAAGTTTCTCAGGAATTCAATAAAGATATGGCTCAAAGTTTTGAAGGTATTGGAGCAACACTTCGTTTGGAAGGTGATTACGTAACTATTCAAGATCTGGTTCCGGGTGGCCCTGCTTTTAGAAGTAAGCAAATTAATCCCAAAGATCGAATTGTTGGAGTTG
>JBJTNH010000043.1:0-14570 GCA_046073945.1 Aquirufa sp.
CACCGAACATGGTTAAGTGTTCACCTCTTAGCGCTTGTCCAATGAATGCAGGCAGAACACGGCCATCATTTAGGCGCATTCTTGGTCCATACGTGTTGAAAATACGAACGATTCTTGTTTCTAGACCATGAAATGTGTGATAAGCCATGGTCATGGCCTCTTGGAAACGTTTAGCTTCATCATATACACCTCTTGGGCCTACTGGATTTACATTTCCCCAATATTCTTCTGTTTGTGGATGAACCAATGGGTCTCCATAAACTTCAGATGTTGAAGCAATCAATACTCGAGCATTTTTAACGCGAGCCAAACCCAGGCAATTATGAATGCCTAAAGAACCAACTTTTAATGTTTGGATAGGGATTTTTAAATAATCGATAGGAGAGGCTGGCGATGCAAAATGCAAGATATAATCTAATTCACCCGGTACATGGATAAATTTCGAAACATCGTGATGATAAAATTCAAAATTAGGGAGTTTAAATAGATGCTCAATGTTTTTTAAATCACCTGTAATTAAATTATCCATGGCAATGACATGATAACCTTCTTTGATGAATCTATCACAAAGATGTGAACCTAAAAAACCTGCACCACCTGTTATTAATATTCTTTTCATAAATTTTATCTTGTGAATTTTATCAAATTTAAACGATGTATGATGTAAAACCTCTTACCTCTTACCTCACTACCCCTCTTCCGATAGAATAATACGTATAACCTAATTCTTTCATTTGTGGTAATTCGTATAAATTTCTACCATCAAAAATGACTTTGTTTTTCAATAAGGCTTCCATTTTATCAAAATCTGGAGTCCTAAATTGCGGCCATTCTGTAACAATTAATAAGGCATCTGCATCAGCAATGGTATCATAGGGGCTCTTACAAAAAGTAACTTTATCACCTAAAATTGCCTCCACATTTGGCATAGCTTCAGGGTCATAAACATGCACCTCGCAACCCAATTCCAATAAAGCATCAATATTATAAAGCGCTGGAGCCTCACGAATATCATCTGTATAAGGTTTAAAAGCTAAACCCCAGATAGCGATTTTTTTGCCTTTCAAATCATTGTTGAAATGTGTAACGATTTGAGGCAATAATTTTGTTTTTTGCGACTCGTTCACTTTCATTACACTATCCAAAATATGGAATTGGTAATTATTTTCTTCTGATGTTTTTGCTAATGCTTGAACGTCTTTTGGGAAACAACTTCCGCCATATCCGATACCAGCAAATAAGAATCTTTTTCCAATGCGAGAATCTGTACCAATACCTCTTCTGATGTCATCCACATTCGCTCCCACTAACTCGCATAAATTAGCGATTTCATTCATAAAGGTAATCTTCGTAGCAAGAAACGCATTCGCTGCGTACTTGGTCATTTCTGCCGAGCGTTCATCCATAAAAATGATTGGATTGCCTTGACGGACCAAAGGAGCATACAATTTAGACATTACTTCTTTCGCCTTGTCTGATTCTGTTCCAATAACCACTCGGTCTGGTTTCATAAAATCTTCGACAGCTACACCCTCCCTTAAAAATTCGGGATTAGAAACTACATCAAAATCTACTTTAGCCTTTTTTGCAATGGCATTTTTTACCAATTCAGATGTTCCAACAGGAACTGTACTTTTGTCAATGATGACAGTATACGATTCTAGCAAAGGTCCTAAATCATTGGCAACTTGTAAGATATATTTCAAATCTGCAGATCCATCTTCTCCTGGAGGGGTTGGTAGAGCTAAGAAAATAACCTTAGCATCTTTAATACCTTCTGATAAGTTAGTGGTGAAAGTTAATCTTCCTTCTGCTGTATTTCGTAAAAATAAATCTTCTAAACCTGGCTCATAGATTGGTACTTTGCCTGACTGCATTAATTTGATTTTTTCTTCATTAATATCAACACATGTTACATAATTACCCGTTTCTGCAAAACATGTACCAGTAACTAATCCAACATAACCTGTTCCAACAACAGCAATTTTCATAAATTATTCTTTAATATGTTCAAAAATTTAGCACAAAAGTAAGACATTTTCTTTAAAAAATCTTATTTTCAAAAAGGCTTTCGTTATAACTTAAATGGAATCACACTTCCAATGCTTCCGCTCGGCTCCATACATTTGAGCCAATTAGCTAAAGTAGTAGAAATATCTGAAATGCTAGTGCGCTTGGTGTACTCATTGGCTTGCACTTTCCATCCATAAAACAACAAAGGGACATGTGTGTCATAAGCGTATAAAGTACTGTGAGTAGTACCTGTTTTATAACCCATAAACCATTGTGGTTTCAATAAGATCATGAAATCGCCGCTTCTAGCATGATTGTATCCATTTTCTGCCAAGGTTTTGTAATTGGAAATTAAGCTACTTGCGTAAATTTTCTGCATATCAACTAATTCAGAAAACCCTTCTGTTTTTTGATAAGCTTTTCTTAAAACTGTTTCTAATTTATTTCTGTCAATGCCCATTTTATTCATCAAGGTATGATTTAAATAAATTTGAGAATTGTCTTCTGCTAAAATTAAATTCACATCTCCAAATTCTGCTGAAATTGCTTTTTTGACTTCCTCTGTCGCCTTGTTTTTATCATATACACCTCCAGGCATTTTTTTACTAGTTAAAAATCCAGGAACCTCCGCCACAGCATGATCTGCAGTTAAAAAAACTAAAACATTGTCTTTGCCAAATTTCTTATCCAAAGTGCTTAAAATATCCTCAATCTCACGGTCTAATCTTAAATAATTGTCTTCCAACTCAATGGATTGTGGTCCAAATGCATGGCCAATATAATCCGGAGAGGAAAAACTAATGGCTAAAAAATCGGTTGTTCCATTTTGGCCCAATTTTTCAGCTTCTATCGCTTTCAAGGCAAAATCCTTGGTGATTGTATTGCCATAAGGTGTACTTCTAAGTACCTCCAATGGATTTCCTCCTTTCAAATCATGTGGGAAAGTAGGTGTTTTTTCACCAGGTAATTTTGTTTCAAATGGATTATCATCTACATAACTTTGAGTATAGGTAGCAATTGGGTAAAGTGTATTCCAACCTTGTGCTACGTATTTTTTGGCCAATTCTTGAGCATTGAAATCTTGAACCCATTTCGGTAATTCGTTGAAATAAAAAGAAGAACTAATGAATCTACCTTCTTTGGAATCATACCAATAAGACCCATCTGCCAAATGACCACCCGGTAAAATCGCACCTCTGTCTTTTAATGCAACTGCAATTGTTTTTGACCGAAAATTTTGAGAAATTTTCAACTGATCAGTAATGGTACTTGTCCACAAATTCTTTGGCGACATAAGACCTGTATTTCCTGTTGTTCCAACTGTTTTTACCGTTGAATCGTCAGTGCAATACACTTTTTTGCCCGATTTCACATCTGTCCATTCATTGCCTACAATGCCATGGACCGCTGGTACAGTCCCTGTGTAAACACTGGCATGACCTGCAGCTGTAACCGTTGGAGCATAATTATAATGATTGTCTTGGCAATTTAAACCTTCTCTCATTAAACGCTTAAATCCTCCTTCAGAATATCGATTGTTGTATTTGTTTAAATAATCATATCTCATTTGATCCACGACAATTCCTACTACCAATGCTGGTCTTTTAGGAAGTGTTTTAGCTTTGCTTTGAGCAAACGAAAATTGTGAGAAGCTGATGAAACTACATAAAAAAATGATAAAAAACTTTTTCATAAATAGGTTGGAAATTGATTGTTGAAAGTTGAATCTATACTGTTAATATTCATGTTAAATGTTTGAATCTCTAAACCATTGGTCATTGAAATGTATTGTGCCTGATGGTTTTTTTGGTATTGGCTAATTTGTGCCAAAGTTACATCAGAAATTGCTATATGTGGTGCTTTACACTCGATTAATAAATAAATACTGCCATTGGGTTGATATACTCGAATGTCTGTTCTTCTGTTTAATTGATTGACTTTCATTCCACCTTCTATCTGGATCATTCCTGCAGGATAATTCAAATGCTTGGTAAGGTAATTTAAACAGTGTTGTCGTACCCATTCCTCTGGACTTAAAAACCTGAATTTTTTGGCAATTTCATCGAAAATATAAAGTTTCCCTTCCTTTTGTTTTAATTTGTATTCAAAGGATGGAAAAAGTAATGTTAGATTAGGATTGAGCTCCATTTAGGCTTATTTGAATCAGCATCTAAATTAATCTTTTTTAATCTTAATTTCATCACACTTATTAAAATATACATGAATACGAAGGAAGAAATAGTGCAAAATTGGCTACCTAGATATACAGGTACCTCCATCAATGATTTCGGTCAATATATCTTATTAACGAATTTTCGAAATTATGTGGATATGTTTGCTGCTAAATATGATGTGCCAATTTTAGGTTTAGATAAACCTATGCAAACAGCCACCGCAAATAATATTACCATCATCAATTTTGGTATGGGTTCGCCAATGGCAGCCACAGTGATGGATATTCTTTCTGCCATCGCTCCAAAAGCAGTATTGTTTTTAGGTAAGTGTGGAGGTCTTAAGAAAAATTTGAGTTTGGGCGATTTAATTCTTCCCATTGCAGCGGTGAGGGGAGAAGGAACTTCAGATGAATATATGCCAAAAGAAATTCCAGCTTTGCCTTCATTTCGTTTACAAAGAGCCGTTTCTTCCATGATTAAAAAACATGAATTAGATTATTGGACTGGCTTGGTTTACACCACCAATCGAAGAGTTTGGGAGCATGATGAAAAATTCAAATCTTATTTGACGGAAATTCGCGCCATGGGAATTGATATGGAAACCGCTACTATTTTTACTGTCGGATTTGTTAATAAAATCCCACACGGTGCTTTGTTGTTAGTATCAGATAACCCAATGACACCCGATGGCGTAAAGACAGAAGCCAGTGATAAAAAAGTGACTTCCAATTTTGTAGAAACTCACCTTCAAATTGGAATTGATTCGTTAGAAGAATTAGCTAATTCAGGAGAATCAGTGAAGCACTTGAGATTTGAATAGTCGTTAATTAATTGTAGCCTTTTGATCTTTTCAAAAAGCTGCTATTAAAAATATTTAATTACAATAATCGCGAATGACTTGATAGGCTTGGTTATAGCCTAATTCTCCAGATTTACTTAAATCCAAACAGCCAGAAGCATCATTCAAGGCTAATTTAATCAAGCCTCTCACAAAATAAGATTCAGCGTATTTGGGATTCAATTTGATGGCATTCGAACAATCTTGAATCGCACTTCTTTGGTCGCCTAAAATGGATTTAGCCATGGCACGCATGAAATAGGCCTCCGAGTATATTGGATTCAATGAAATAGCTTTGTTATAATCTTCCATGGCTTGTTTCGGGTCGCCTGATTTAGCTTTCGCAACCCCTCTATTGAAATAAACTTCTGATTTTTCACTTGAAAATTCAGCCATTTTGATTTTATCTTGTACACCATTTCTTAATTCATCTAATTGGATCTTGCCCATTTTAGCTGTGTAAAGAATTTTCTGCCCTTCTAAATTTCCTTGGTCAGCCGCTTTTGAGTAATCTTCAATGGCTCCTCTTGGATCGCCTAATTTCGATTTTACAAATGCTCTGCCATACAATGCAGCCATTTTATTTGGATCCAATTCCAACGATTTGTTAAAATCTTCTAATGCACCTTTCTCTCCATTTTCTCCACGATAATTTTCTAATTGAGTTTTGCAAAAACCTAAATTGAACCAATCATCAGCATCATCTGGACTGATTTTAATTGCTTCATTGTAATCTTTTATGGCTGCTTGGAAATCACTTAATTTCATTTTAGCATATGCCCTTCCAGAAAAATATCCTGCTCTTTTTGGACTAATTTCAATCGCTTTGTTAAAATCTTCAATACTATTTTTAAAATCACCCAATTTGATTTTACAATCGCCTCTAGCTGCTAAACAGGGAGCATAATCAGGGGCTAATTCTAGCGATTTGTTAAAATCTGATAATGCGCCGCGATAGTTTTCTAATTTACCTTTCGATAATCCTCTGCTGTAATAAGCGGAAGGCTCCAATGGATTTAAACGGATGGCCTCGTTGTAGTCTTGAATGGCAACCTTATGGTTATCTTTTTTGCTATAACTTTGTCCGCGCGCAATAAAAGCTTCAAAATAAGTAGGCTTTAATTCAATCGCTTTATCAAAAACAAAAATTGCACCTTGGAAATCTTTGAGATTATATTTAGCAAATCCTCTGTTGTAAAATGCGATCGGATCTGGGTTCGCTGAGTTTTTTTCAATTTCTAAACTGAAAAAACGCAAAGCCTCGGAATAATTTCCCGTTTTGTTTTGTGTCAATCCTTGTTCTAAATAATTACTTGCATCTTGTGCGAAAACAAGCTTAGTACAAACAGATAATAGAATTGCTAAAAGTGATATTTTAAATTTCATGAAAGGTTTTTTTGTAAAATTAAGAAATCAATGGCTAAGAAAAATTTTAACTACACCAAAAATTAAAATTAACCATAGGGTACTCAAAGATGTTTTCTTTAAAAAGGGGTCAATTTCCTTCGGGTTCATAGTAGGTTTAAGTGATCTACTGATTTTTATAAGCGGATAATAACCCACCAACAAAGCAAAATTTTGTACGTTTGAAAATTCTTGTCCAGTTATAATTGGATATAATCCAAAGCCCAAGATGGCTGCAATATACAAAGCTTGTTGGTAGAAAAAACCATTTTTCTTGCCAATGCGAACAGGAATAGAGTTTTTTCCATTTTTGATATCATTTTCGATATCTCGAAGATTATTCAGGTTTAAAACTGCCACAGAAAGAAATCCACACGCAGAAGCAGGAAGTAGTACATTCCAATCAATATTTTTAGTTTGTAGAAAATAAGTTCCCAATGTACCTACCCATCCAAAGAAAATAAAAACGGAAATGTCACCTAGCCCCATGTACCCATAAGGTCTTTTACCAATGGTATAAGTGATGGCTGCTAAAATGCATAATAGTCCTAAGCCTAGGAAAAATAACCAAACTTCTGGACTCGAATCTTTTAAACTAAAATACAATAAAACGATTCCCGAAATAAACGAAATGACCGATAATGCGATGATGGCATTTTTCATTTCTTTGCTACTAATTTTTCCTGTTTGAACGGTTCTCAAAGCTACCTTTCGGTCTTTGGTATCTATGCCGTTTTTAGTGTCGCCGAAATCGTTGGCGTAATTGGAAAGAATTTGAAGAAATACAGTAGTAATGATTGCTAATAAGGCAATTAAAAAAGAAAAACTTCCACTGGAATAAGCTAATATATTACCTAATAATATACTTGCTAATGCCAATGGAAGAGTTCTTGGTCTTGAAGCTTCAACCCAACGATTCATATTTATTTTTTCAAAGCTTCTAAAAATTCAGGGCTTGATGGTTTAATTCCTGATGCAAAAAAGTTAGTTAACTCACCTTTTTCATTAATGACATATTTGCAGAAATTCCAGCTTGGTTCTTTATCATTCCAACCATTTTTAGATTTGTCGGTCAACCATTGGTATAAACTACATTTTCCTTCACCTTTAACAACCACTTTTTCCATCATTTGAAATGAAACACCGTAGTTTTTTTGACAAAAACTGGCAATTTCTGTGTTTGTTCCAGGTTCTTGTCCACCAAATTCATTGGCAGGGAAGCCCAATACAACAACATCCTTGTTTTCTTTGTGGAATTTTTCCCAATCCGCATATTGTGGCGTATATCCACATTTAGAAGCGGTATTTAAAATAACCACTTTTTTGCCTTTGAATTGGCTTAAATCAATCTCTTTTCCATCAATTCCTTTCATTTTGAATTGATAAATGGTTGAAGGGGCTACATTTGTACTCATTTCGGCTGGTCTGTTTAACACTTTTTTTTGAGTAAATGGAAGGGCTAAAGCCGTCAAAATTGATCCAATTTTCATCATGTTCGTTATCATAAGTATCAAAGTTAATAAGGTGAAAAAAAAGATAACACGTTTCATGTTACATTCGTTCAGGTGAAACAATACCTAATAAACTACAACCGTGTTTAATTGTTTTGCCAGTAAGACGTGTCAAAGTTAATCTTAAATTCTTTTTATCAACATTTTCTTCATTTAAAATACTAAGCTCATTGTATAATTTATTGAATTGCTTCGCTACATCATAAATATATTGAGCAATGATTGAAGGAGAATATTGATCACAAGCTTCTTCAATTTTCTGGGCATATTGACCCAATAAATAGATTAACTCTTGCTCGCAATCAGCTAATTCTACAGCATCATTTAAGGCTATATCATTCATATTATTCGCTTTTCGTTCAATCGATCGAATTCTTGAATGGGTATATTGAATGAAAGGTCCTGTGTTTCCTTGGAAGTCAATGGATTCTTCAGGATTAAATAACATGCGTTTTTTAGGATCCACTTTTAATAAGAAATATTTCAAAGCTCCTAATCCCAAATGCTGAAATAATTGCGTCGACTCATCCTCTGAAAAACCTTCAATTTTCCCTAGCTCAAGTGTTCTGTCTTTGGCCGTTTGAATCATTTCCGCCATTAAATCATCCGCATCCACGACGGTTCCTTCTCGCGATTTCATTTTTCCGCTTGGCAAATCTACCATGCCATAAGATAAATGATAATTTCCTTGTGAAAATGGCTTGTTTAGTTTCTTTAATATGTGAAACAACACTTCAAAGTGGTAATCTTGTTCATTACCAACCACATATACCGATCTATTTGCACCAAAATCTTGGTACTTTAATTGGGCCGTACCCATATCTTGTGTGATATAAACAGAGGTGCCATCTTTTCTCAAAACTAATTTTTCATCCAAACCTTCGTTGCTGAGGTCAATCCAAACTGAACCATCTTCTCTTTTGAAAAATACACCTTGTTGAATACCTTCTTCAACTAATTGTTTGCCTAATAAATAGGTGTTGGATTCTCTGTAAATTTTATCAAAAGTAACGCCCATCGTTTGATAACTTTGCGCAAAACCTTCAAATACCCAAGTGTTCATTTTTTCCCAAAGGGCAATAACTTCAGAATCGTTTTGCTCCCATTTTAAAAGCATCTCTTGCGCTTGAATTAAAATGGGCGCTTCTACTTTCGCTTTGTCAGGTTCTATTCCTTTCGCGATTAAATCTTCAATCTCTTGTTTGTAAGCCTTGTCAAAAGCTACATAATATTTACCAACCAAATGATCTCCTTTTAGACCGCTACTTTCTGGTGTTTCATTGTTGCCAAATAATTGGTATGCCAACATGGATTTACAAATATGGATTCCTCTGTCGTTCACCAAATTTGTTTTAATCACTTCATAACCTCCAGCTTTTAAAATTTCTGCGACTGAATATCCCAAGAAATTATTACGTAAATGGCCTAGATGTAAAGGTTTGTTGGTATTGGGTGAAGAATATTCTATCAGTACTTTCTCCGTTTTTGGAGCTAAATCCAAGCTTTCTTGTTGCGCTAAAAGTTGTAAAGAGTTAACCCAAACAGAATCATGCAAGGAGATGTTTAAAAAACCTTGAACCACTTGAAATGCTTTTACCTCTTGGCAATTGGCTAAAACAAATTCACCCAGTTTCTGTGCAATTTGTGGCGGAGCCATTCCAGCTTGCTTAGTAAATGGAAAAACGACAAGCGTGTAACTTCCTTCGAATTCTTTTTTAGTTTCTTGAAGCGAAATTTCCTCAACTTCTATTTGAAACAATGATTTTAAACCGTTTTTTAAACTATCTATTAAAATGGATTCAATACTTGACATGTTTGCTCAGCTAGATTTATGTATGGCATGTTTTCAATCTGCAAAGGTAGCCATTTCAAATTAAACAATCCTTTAAGACCTTCACAAAAGAGGAAATTATCTTTACCTTTGTGCCTATGATGCCAAATATTTATACAGAAGCGGTTCAATCATTGAAATCAGGTGGAGTAATTTTATATCCTTCTGATACCATTTGGGGTTTAGGGTGTGATGCTAGAATGGACGCGGCGATTGAGAAATTATTTCAAATTAAAAATAGACCCATCGACAAGGGTTTAATCTTGTTGATTTCTAAAATAGAGCAATTGAGTGAGTATGTGGAACAAGTTCCAGACATCGCTTGGGATTTGGTTGAATTTGCGGAAGATCCATTAACAGTGATTTATCCCAAAGGTAAAAATGTTAGTCAACATGTATTAGCTCCTGACGGTAGTATTGCAATTCGCTTGGTCAAAGATGAATTCTGTAAAGGTTTAGTTTATCGATATCAAAGAGCCATCGTTTCAACATCCGCTAATTTATCAGGAGAAGAATCTCCGAAAAATTTCATTTCCATTCATGAATCCATCAAAAATCAGGTGGATTGTATTTTACAAAATCCCAAAGGAGAAAATAAAGAGATAAAGCCTTCCAAAATTGTGAAATTAGGTTTAAATGGTGATTATTCTATGATTCGTAAATAAATGAAAACAGGAAAAGAAATTATAGAACATCCCATTTTTGCCAAAATTGGTTTAGCAGCAGACCGTTTAGGTTTGGATGCTTATGTCATTGGAGGTTATGTGAGAGATAGTATTTTAAATCGACCTTGTAAAGATATTGATGTTGTTTGTATCGGATCTGGAATCGAATTGGCAGAAGAAGTGGCCAAAGAGTTTAATTTACCTGAACATGCTGTTTCTATTTTTAAAAATTTTGGGACAGCCATGTTAATGGTCGACGATTGGGATTTGGAATTTGTTGGAGCGAGAAAGGAATCTTATAACCGTGATTCTCGTAAGCCAATCGTTGAAGAAGGTACTTTGGAAGATGATCAAAACCGAAGAGATTTTACCATCAACGCAATGGCTGTTCAATTGAATCAAGCGTCTTTTGGGACTTTTTTGGATCCCTTTGATGGTATGAGTGATTTGCAGAAAAAAATTATCCGAACTCCTTTAGAACCCAAAATCACTTTTTCTGATGATCCACTAAGGATGATGCGTGCTGTTCGCTTTGCGGCTCAGTTAGGATTTGATATTTTCCCATCCACTTTTGATGCTTTGATTGATGAAAGAGAGCGATTAGCAATCATTTCTATGGAGCGCATATCAGAAGAGTTGAATAAAATCATATTAACGAAAAAACCGTCTTACGGCTTTTTGTTGCTGGATGCCTGCCAAATTTTACCGATTATTTTTCCTGAATTCATGAAATTGAAGGGAGTAGATACGGAAGAAGGTAAAGGGCATAAAGATAATTTTTACCATACTCTACAAGTATTGGATAACATAGCTTTACACACCAATGACCTTTGGTGGCGCTGGGCAGCCATTTTACATGATATTGCAAAACCAGCAACTAAACGATTTGATACCAAAAAAGGCTGGACATTTCATGGGCATGAAGAAATGGGTGCGAGGCAAGTACCTTCCATTTTCAAACGCTTTAAATTACCATTGAACGAGAAAATGAAATTGGTTCAAAAGCTGGTTCGATTACATCTTAGGCCCATTGCACTTTCGAAAGAAGAAATCACCGATGCCGCCTTACGTCGACTTCTTTTTGAAGCTGGGGATGAATTGGAGGCTTTGATGACACTTTGTAGAGCCGATATTACTTCTAAGAACGGTGATAAGGTGAAGCGCTATTTGCGAAACTTTGATCTGGTTGAGGAAAAATTAAAAGAAGTCGAAGAAAAAGATCAATTGCGTAATTTTCAACCAGTGATTACCGGTGAAATTATCATGGACACCTTTGATTTAGGGCCTAGTAAAGAAATTGGAATTATTAAATTAGCTATTAGAGAAGCTATATTGGAAGGTTTAGTTAGGAATGACTTGGAGTCAGCCTGGGAATTCATGATTCAAGAAGGGGAGAAGTTGGGTTTGAAAGCGGTGAAAAATAGCAGTGATTTTGCCTAAAAAAAAGCCTAAGAAATTAATCTTAGGCTTTTTAATGATATAATTTTGAACAACAGATATTATAATTTCACTACCAATTCATTCATTGGGTAACGAACTTTAGCTGCGCCTGTCATATAATCAGCAGATTCATCTCTGTATCCAACTGTTAACAATAAAACAGAGTGTAAACCTTGAGCTTGTAAGCCTAATAGTTCATCAATCTTAGCTGGAACAAATCCTTCCATTGGAGTAGTGTCAATTTTCAATTCAGCAGCGGCAGCTAATGCTGTTCCCATCGCTAAATATACTTGACGATCCGCCCAATTTGCTTGAATTTCTTTTGGCAAGTTTAACATTGAACCTACAATGGCATTTTTGTAATCTGTAAGAGCTTCCAAAGGTGCATTTCTTGTCTCTGCCACTAATTGAATAAAAGCATCAATTTTTTCTTGCGTGATATCATTCCAAGCAGCAAATACCAAGACATGAGATGCTTCAGTAATTTGTGGTTGACCATAAGCTATCGGTTGAATTTGTGCTTTTAACTCTGGACTATCAATCACAAAAACTTTGTAAGGTTGTAAACCAAATCCAGAAGCAGATAATTGAATTGCTTCTAATAGCGTATCAATCTTTTCAGAAGGAACTGTTTGTGAGTTCATTCTCTTGGTGGCATAACGCCATTTCAATGAGTCAATAATCGACATGTTTGTGGATTTAAAATGTGAAAATGTAAAAATAGGGGCTAAATAGCCCCTAAAAATGATTATTCGCTTACTAAAGAAACTGTTAATGCGAAATCATCGTAGATAGCTTTGTCTCCGATTGATTCGAAAAATTTCTTAGAACCGTATTTAATGTTATAATCTGTTCTGTCCAAAGTAATGGTTGCAGAAGCAGTTACTTTACCACCAGCAACTGAAATTTGAGCTGGGAATGTAATAGCTTTTGTAATTCCTTTGATTGTCATATTACCAGAAACTTGGTTACCTGCTACTTTAGTGATAATAAAATTAGCTGTTGGGAATTTTTCTACTTCAAAGAAATCTCCAGAAGTAATGTGGCTAATGAATTTTTGATTGTAACCTGGATCTGTTAAATCTTTACAAACAATTGATTTTAAATCAATGGTAAAGTTTCCTCCTACTAATTTGTTGCCATCTACAGCTAAAGATCCTTTAGAGATATTGACTGTTCCATTGTGCTCACCAGTTACTTTTTTTGCTAACCAAACCACTTTACTAGCTGATGTTGAAACATTTACTGGTTTTGGTGCTGCATTTACACTAGTTAATGTGGTAAATCCAACTACTAAGGCTGATAATAAAATTTGTACTTTTTTCATTTTTATAAAATTTAATTGTTAAAATACTAACTGCGGAATTGATCTAGAAGTTCATTCAATTGCTTTAAATTACTAGCTCCAAGTTTTGAAAAACGTTGATTCCATTTTTTCTGAATCAAATCAATTTGGCTAAGTAACTCTAATCCAGCAGGTAAAATTAAAATGTCAACGGCTCTTCTGTCGTTTGGACATTCTCTTCTGATCACTAATTTTTTTTCTAAAAGTTTATCAACTAAGCGAGAAGCGTTGGATGTTCGGTCCAACATTCTTTCAATAATGGCTAAGACAGTCATCGGTTTTCCATTTTGTCCCCTTAAAATTCTAAGCACGTTGTATTGTTGCATCGTTAAGCCAAAGGGTTTCAAAAGGTCATGTTGTTGTTGAGCAACCCAATTACCCGTAAAAATGACGTTCAAAAGGGCTTTTTGCTCTTCTGAAGTGAAATTTTCTTGCTTGATATCTTGGTCTATTCCCATTTTTGAAAAATTGATGTTACAAAATTAAATGTATTTACATTAAATACAAATGTTTTTAATAATTATTTTTTCAAATAGGGGAAATTGCCGCTCATTTTACAAATTTTACTTATTTTTAGGCATGCAAAATAATCTCAATTTACAGTTCCCATTGATTCTTGCTTCTAATTCACCCAGGAGAAAAGAGATTTTAAGTCAAGCAGGATTTGATTTTACAATTTTACCTTCAGATATCGATGAGTCGTTTCCAGACAGTATGTTGGCAAGCGATGTTCCTACCATGCTGGCGGAAAAAAAAGCGAAGGCATTGAATGAATCTTGTGCCGGTCAATTAATATTGGCAGCAGATACGGTTGTGATTGTAGATGGAAAGATTTTGAATAAACCCCTCAATAAATCCGAAGCGCGTCAAATGCTTGTCGATTTATCTGGGCGTACACATCAGGTGATCACAGGATTTGCCTTAGCAGGGCCGAATGGAATTCAAAGTGCTTCTGACGAAGCTTTGGTTACATTTAAATCCTTGGCAGATTGGGAAATTGATTTTTATGTTCGTGGAGGCTCTGGCTTGGATAAAGCGGGTGCTTATGGCGTACAAGATTTTATTGGAATGGTTGGAATCGAACAAATCGTCGGGTCCTATTACACTGTCATGGGATTACCCATTTTTAAAGTGTATCAATTTTTATTGCCTTATATATTGGAATCCAAGCAAGGGGTGTTGGAATTGTAGTTTTAGGTAGTAGGTAAAAGGTAATAGGTAATAGGTATTAGTTTTTAGTTATCAGATAACTCCTACCTATTACCTATTACCTTTTACCTTAAATAGAGAAGCTTTCGCCACATCCACAAGTTCTTGAAGCATTGGGGTTTTTAAATTGAAACCCTTTG
>JBJTNH010000044.1:0-57521 GCA_046073945.1 Aquirufa sp.
CCTAGTAAATCCGACATTAAATCAATGGAATGAAAATCTTTATCGTATCTACCTACCACATGAAACGCTTTATATATACGATTTGAAGGCACCTCTGCTTCTATTTCCATTTTTTTATTTTCCTTCAAAGCTGGCTCTTTGGGCAAATTACGTTGAGGCTTTTCGCCGGATGGTATAGGACCAAACCATTTTTCAGCCAAGGCTTTAACTTCCTCAAAATTAACTCGGCCTGCAACAACTAAAATCGCATTTTTAGGAGTATAAAATTGATTAAAAAATGCTTTCACATCTTCTAATGTAGCTTCTTCGATGTGTTTGATCTCGGCTCCGATTGTCGCCCAACGATAAGGATGTTTTTCGTAAATGAATGGTCTAAATTTCAACCAAACATCGCCATAAGGTTGATTCAAATATCTTTGTTTAAACTCTTCAATCACTACTTTTCTCTGCACTTCCAAAGACTGTGGATTAAAAGCTAATTGCTTCATCCGATCAGATTCTAACCAAAAGGCTGTTTCTAAATTCTGGAATGGTACAGATATGTAATAATTTGTTAAGTCGGGAGTAGTAAATGCATTATTTTCACCACCAACCATTTGCAAAGGAGTATCATAATCAGGTATGTTTTCAGAACCTCCAAACATCAAATGTTCAAATAAATGAGCAAAACCAGTTTTTGATTCGCTTTCATCTCTACTTCCTACATCATAAATCACATCCATGACGGCTAGTGTCGTACTTTGATCTTCATGAACGATCACTTGCAGACCATTTGAAAGTGTAAATTGTTGATAGGAAATCATGTATTAAAATTTAATAAAAGATGTAGCAACAAAAGTAAAAAATTAGGCTCAAAAACCACAGTAATACTTACATTTGCATTTCAAATTCCCATAAATGCGCACATTTTTACTGATAATTTTCTTATGGTGTCCAGTTATTGGATTTGGGCAGGTTTTGCAAGATCCATTGACCAAAAATTTAATCAGTGAAGGCTTAAATCATTTATACAATTACGACTTCAAAGAGAGTACAGAAAATTTTCTACAGGTAAAAAATAAATATCCCAATAATCCGGCAGCCTATTTATTATTTGCGATGCAATGGGAGCAACAATATTTCCCGCTGAAAGATCACCCTGGACCCAGTAAAAATTATTTAGCCTATTTGGAGAAATGCTATCAGTTGGCACAAAATGCTTTTGACAAAAATAACAATGATTTAGAAGCAGCCTTTTTCTGTTCGGCTTCTTTGGGTTTTTTAGCAGCCTATGAAGCAGATAATCAAAAGTTCATGTCGGCTGTAAGCTATGCCAAAAAAGCGTATTCATTCATGAAAATTGGACTAAAAAACACGGACAAACAACCTGAATTTCTATATTCTTCAGGTATTTACAATTATTACCGTATTTCATACCCAGACTTACATCCAGTCATTAAACCCTTCATGTTCTTTTTTCAGGATGGGGATAAGAAAACAGGTTTAAATAATCTAGATTTAGCTACCAAAAAAACACTTTTTGTCAAAAATGAATCCCTTTTTTACCTGGGTTATATTTACAATAAATACGAAGGTACTCCAGCAAAAGCCTTGCCCTATAATTTACAATTGATACAAAAGTTCCCCAATAACCATTGGTATATCTTGCAAAGGGCCGAAATGCTTACACTTTCAGGGAATTATGACGAAGCAGAGAAATTCATTCACCAATTAGAAAACATCAAATCGCCCTATTACTCTGGTGCTGCTTGGGTGTTTAAAGGATTAGAGGAGGAACACAGAAATGGTAATTTAGTGAATGCAGAAAATTACTACACTAAATCATTACAATTCCCATTTGAGGAACGTTTTACCAAGGATATCCGTGGATTAGCTTATTTGGGCTTAGCAAGAATTGCAAAAAAACGAGGGCAACATCAAAAAGTCAAACACTTTCATCGCTTAGCCAAAGAAGTGGTGGAGTATAAAAACTCGCTGGCGGAGCTGGATTGAGAAGAAGAGAGGAGAGAGAAAAGAGAAGAGAGAAAACCTATTACCTTTTACCTCTTACCTCTTACCTTTTACCTCTTACTTAAATCCCCCTCTTTCGTACACATCAATATTACTATGTTGACTTACATTAATAATTCTTATGCCACGGTCTTTAGCGAGCTGGGCATTTTTTTGATGTCCTAAAAACACTTTGTGCAAAGAAAGAAATTGTACAGCTAATTGAGATTCAACTGTTGGTTTAGGGGCAAATCGAGTACTTAAATTGATGTCTTTTGCTCCATAAAAATGGGTATCATTTAAAAGCAAGGAATTGTCTAGGTCAGAAACCCGCATATTTTCATGCCAAGTATGATCTGCACCTGTAATGTATATTTTGCGAAAGCCTAATTGCAAGGCCTGAAAAATGGCACAAACCAAAATATTTTGAGATTGAATCATCCCCCAACCTTTTTGGAAAAAATATTGATTCAAACGTTCAAAACCATTGACAATTGTATAATTGAAAAAATACACTTGTATGTTAGGATTAGACTTTAAACGCTGCAACATTTCTGTCGAATGTTTAAAATCCTGAGGCATATAAACTATCAAAGGCCAAGTGGTTTTTTGAAGAATATTATCGATTAATTTTTGCCCTAATTCATAATTCGAATCTTTGAACAAAGGATCTAAAAGCATGTACATTTTAGGTTGGATGACTTCATAAGGATCTGTCGACCCAAAATGATTCACGCATATTGTAAACATTTGTTGAACCTTTTCTAAGTCCTTTTCAATTGTGGCATTCACAGAAGGACCATTTCCTAAAATCAAACAAGTTTCTTCTTTCAAATCCAACTTTTCCAACGAAAAATCCGTTTGAAACAAGACCTTGATGATAGACAAAAAAGACGTGTAAAACTTTGCCAAAAAATTAATAATCACTAAAGCCATTTAGACATTTTTTGAATCCCAAAATTGATAAATGAATTAAAATCAGGTACCGATTTTGTCAGATAAATGAACACTGAAAATAAAATGGTTGCTACTGCCGATTTATAAAAAATACTCAAAAGTTTAACATCTAAATCGGGCAATTGAAAACCTAAAAATAAAATGGCAACAAATATCAACGTAGAAACAATTTGTTCCCAACCTAAAGGTTGCATCTTGAAAAATTTCCAAATTAAAAAAGTCCTTGCTAAATTATAATAAACCACGGAAATCAAGGCAGAAAATGCTGCGCCATTGATTCCATACAAAGGAATCAAACTTTTGTTCAATAAATACAAAACCAATACAAAACTGATGATTAAAATAGAATCTAATTTAAAATATTTGGAATTGGATAAAATCAAACCATTGATGCCATTCAGCAAATCGAATAATTTACTAATTCCAATAATGATTAATGCCGTCCTACCTGCTGCATATTCTGGTTTCACTAATCCAAACAACTGATCTAGATTGATCCAAGTGCAAAGCAAAGTCAATAAACCAAAGGCATATAAATTGACGCTACTTTTTTTATAAATTGTTTCAACTATACTATATTCCTTTTCATCCAATGCATTGATCACTACGGCAGAAGAAGCCTTAATTACCGACAAATATCCCATTCCCATCACGCTGGAAAATAGCAAGCAAGTACTATAAATACCTGTGCTACTTAGGCCTAAATAAGAATTGACCATAATTTTATCCAATTGCAAAATAATCATGGAAGATAATCCAGTAAGCACGCTAAATGCGGCAAATACGTAAAATTCTTTTTTAATTTTCGACTGAAAAAATGCTATATTTTTTTGAAAATTTAATGGACCTAATTGTGCAGAAGTATAAATCATGAAGACTGTTGGCAAAGCTAAACCAAGGACCCACAAATACATAAAAAGCTCGAAATCGACGATGTCAAACACAAATAAAACAGCTGCCAATAAAGTAAAAAGTCGTTGAAAAAATTGACTGTATAAATTCCCTGCAACGGTATTATAAAGCCCTTTGGCATAATTATCAAATAAATTAAACAACATGGTGGCCAAAGTGATGGGGAAAATCAATTTGAAAAATTTGTCCAACAGC
The DNA here is from genome assembly GCA_046073945.1 of Aquirufa sp. Lineage (GTDB taxonomy): Bacteria > Bacteroidota > Bacteroidia > Cytophagales > Spirosomataceae > Aquirufa. The sequence continues at coordinate 4,054 of JBJTNH010000044.1, forward strand.
GCTTTATCTTGGATGTTTTGATTGGAAATAATTTGGTCCTTAAAAAGCAATAAGAATACAATACTTAAAACAAATCCAAGCGTTTGAGTTTTAAATCCCAAATTCAGATAACCTAAATTTTTAGGCGAGGAATTTCTGAAAAATGAAAAATATTTGGTCCCAGCATGATTAAAACCCAAACTAGCAAATTGAGCGATTAGGTACATCCAACTCAACAAAATAGCCATTAAGCCTATTTCATTGGTCTCAAAATAATTCGGCAAAATAAAACCTTGCGTAAGCAATCCAATCCCAACCCCAAGGTAAGAATATACCGTACTTAAAATAGATTGCTTTTTAATACTTGACATATATGTTAATCAATGTTCTTCTGTTTCACCATAGTTTCTGCTAATAACCAATCCAACTCTGTATCTATATCGTGAGAACTCCATTCATCCATAACAAATTTCCGAACCTTTGTGAAGGAAGAAATAGGTCCTTTTTTCAATGATTCAATATTCATCACATAAATAGCACCATTTAATTCATAGACAGATGGTGCGTCTTGCCTTCTTGCAAAGTTTCCACTTTTCGATTTTTCCAAAAATCCCTCTTTATTTTCTTCCATTAAGACGAAATAAGGATTTGCCTTGGTTTCTTTTACAGAAACGACCATGTCAATGGATGAATCAAAAAGGTTTACAGCGGCTTGAATTTGTTCAGCAGTTCTAAAAGGAGAAGTGGCTTGCAACAAAATCAAACAATCAGGAAAATATTTGTTCGATTCAGCCCATTCAATGGCATGCAATAAAACCTCATAGGTTCCTGAATTATCTTGGGCCAAATAAGCAGGGCGTAAAAAGGGCACATTCAAACCCGTTTTTTCGACGAGATTCTTAATATCTTCTCCGTCAGTTGATACCAAAATTTCTTGATTGGCAAACACCTTTTGTGCTGCCTCAATGGTATAATAAATCAAAGGTTTCCCATTCAATTCCTTGATATTTTTCAAAGGAACCCCTTTGCTACCTGATCTAGCTGGAATGACAACTAAAGGCTTCATAATTTAATATGTTTAATATCTTCCTGGGCCTTTTGATAATCTTCATGTTTGCCTATATCCAACCAATAACCCAACATTGGAAAAGCGACCACTTTTTTATTTGAGTCAATTAATTTTTGCATCAAATCGGTGGCATCAAAACGCTCATCTTTAGGAATGATATCCAAAATCTCCCGTTTCATTAAATAGATCCCCGCATTGGTAAAATGCGTGTAAGTAGGTTTTTCTTTGAATCCCCTGATTTGAAAATTCTCTTCTTCCACAACAGCATAAGGAATATTCACTTGGTAAGAGATACAGGCAACAGCCAAATCGGCCTTTTGCTCTTGAAAAAACAAGAAAAATTCTTCAAAATTGATATTTGTCAATAAATCAGAATTCATCAATAAAACCGTATCATGAGAAAGTCCATCAATCAAAGAAAGCGCACCTGCGGTTCCTAAGGATTTAGTTTCTTGAACATATTGGATATTTATCGACTTCTCAGCTCCATCTTTGAATCGATCCATGATTTGATCGGCTAAATAATTAACCGTTATCCAAATGTCTTCAATCCCAAAATCTTTTAAACGGTCTAAATTATATTCAATGATTGGTTTATCGGAAATGGGCAATAAAGGCTTGGGTAAAGAATCCGTCAGAGGTTTTAACCTTTCTCCTCTTCCTCCCGCCATGATCACTGCATCAATCGGTAAATAGGAAGTATGGTGTTTTAGATTTAAGACATTAATTACACAATCATTTTGATCCAAAATAGGAACAATCATGATATCTTTCTTCCGAAATTCAATGATTTGGCTAATCGCATTTTCGCCGGAACGTATGAATTTTGGACTTGAATAAATGAAATGAGTCAAAGGACTTTCCAAACTAAAACCTTTGATAAATCCACGCCTCATATCTCCATCCGTGATAGACCCAAGAAGTTTATCTTCCGCATCTACTACGAATAACACAGCATCAGAAGCCAATTTATCAAGCTTTTGCAATGCCTCATGGACAGTTTCGCTTTGTGAAATCAAATAACGTTTAAATTCTTGCTTTTTTTCCATGCTACATCTGTTTCAATACTTCAATGATTCGATTGGAAGCGCCTCCATTGTCATAGATATTCCCTTTGGACCATTTCGGCAAATGCTCAATCTCTCGAACCTGATCTATGATTTTCCCTGTTTCAAAAGGGGTTTGAAATACGTTTTCTCCTGCCTCTCTTCCTTTTTGTCTATCCCCTAAATTAATCACATATTTACCAAAAGAGGCTGCCTCAATGATTCCACTAGAGGTATTTCCCAAAAGCATGGCGCAATGTTGCATAGCTGAAAAATAGCCTCTGGTGCCTAAATTCTCCACTAATTTCACTTGAGGATTGTATTGAAAATGAATGATCAACGCCATTCTGATTTCCATACTATGCGTATCGGCATTCGGCAAAGTGATTAAAAATTGATAATCTTTCAATGCTTCGATGGCCAAAATTAATTCGAAAATATTCTGCTGATTGTTTACTTCTCCTGCAGTTTCAGGATGCACCGTACACAAGATGGTCTTTTTCGATAAATCGATTTGGAAATTTTGCTCAAATTCCTTCAAAGAAAGGATATCGATATCCTTTAAATTATCTAAACTCAAAGCACCGACACAATGAATTCCCTCCTGAGTCCCTAAAATTTCAGATAATCGTTCTCCATTGGAATGGGTTGCTACAAAATGTAGTTTTGAAGCAAGGCTAATGGAATGCCGAAAAATATTATCTATTGCACCCAGCGTGGTTTCTCCTCCATGTAAATGTGCGAAAGGTAAATTAAAGGGAATTCCTGCCATTACAGCAGCAAACATTTCATATCGGTCACCTAAGCAAAGCACTAAATCGATTTTCTTTTTTTTCTTCTCCCAAAAAGCTGCAAATTTCTGAGTAGTTAGCCCCATGGAATTAGCAATTTCAAAGGCAGAATCATCATTTGGAAGGGTTTCAATTTTATGCTGCACCTTGAAACCTTGCCTTTTAATATCATCAATGGTATATCCATGAGCTTTGGACAAATGGGTACCAAAAGCAAGAATTTCTAATTGAAAAAATGGATCATTTTCCAATTTTTTCAACAAGGGTAAATAAATACCAAAATCTGCTCTCGAACTTGTTAGTACCAATATTCTCATTTTACGATATCATTCACAGTTAATTGATGACCAGCTACTAAATCATATTGACAGACCTTCCCGATCAACTCTTCCATGCGCATGGGTGAAATTCCATTACCTGGACGTAGCATATCAAAATCCGCTTCTGTCAATACTTCTCCCTTTTTCTTATCCACTTTCAAATGAATACTTTTTCTCGCGATAGCCATGTTTTTCTTTTCAGATTCGGAAGGTTTTTTTAATTCACTTCCCAAAGCTAATTCAATGTTTCTAATGGCAGAAACCATGGCTTTCAATTCATAGGGCTCTAATGAGGCCTTATGGTCAGGTCCTTCCATTGTACGATCTAGCGTAAAATGCTTCTCAATGACTTTCGCTCCTAAGGCAACCGCAGCAATGGGAACTTCAATCCCCAAAGTATGATCCGAATATCCCACATTTACATGAAATTGTCGACCAATTTCATTCATTGCTAGTAAATTAACATCCTTCATGGGTGTTGGATACTCTGTATTACAATGTAAAACACAAATATTAGCTAAATCAATTCCCCCTTTTACCAACACCTGTATGGCTTCAGCAATTTCATCCATTGTACACATTCCCGTGGACAAAATGACCTCAGAAGCTAATTTTGACACTTTCTTTAAATAGGGCAAATTGGTAATTTCTCCAGATGGAATTTTATATAACTGAAATCCGAGCTTGCTTAATACATCTAAACTTTCTAAATCAAAGGCCGTGGAGAAAAAACGAATCGATTGGGATTCACAATATTCAATTAGCTCCAAATGATCGTCCCAACTTAATTCCAGCTTTTTTAGCATCTCGTGTTGAGATTCGTCATTGGAAGCATTCTTTTTTTGGTATTCTGCTTTTTGGGCAGATTTACTGACCAATAAATGGGCATTGAACGTTTGAAATTTCACATAATCTACCCCAGCCTCCACAGCAGCATCAATTAATTTCTTGGCCAAAATTAAACTCCCATTATGATTAACTCCTGCTTCTGCAATGATGATTGTTTGATTCATTTATTTCAATTTAGCTGGATTACCAAAAACGATTTGATCATTCTCTACATTTTTTAACACGACAGAACCCATACCTATGATGGCATTTTTTCCAACAGAAATTCCTTGTTTTAAAATAGCACCACTTCCCACCAAAACACCATCGGAAATTTTCACATTTCCATTTAGGATGGCTCCTGTAGAAATATGACAATGTTGACCTATTTGACAGTCATGCTCAACCAGAGCATGATTATTCAAAATACAATTTTCTCCTACTTGAGCATCAGCTTGGATTGTCACACCATGAAAAACGATGGTCCCCTCACCAATTTTTGCCCATTTAGATACCTGAGCAAATGGAGAGAGAACTGTTGCCATTTTTGCTCCTAAAGACTTTAGGTCTTGATATATTTTTGCGCGTTTTTCGGAAGAATTAAGTTGACCTATGGTAATCAAAAATAGATTGTCTTTTATATAATTCGGCAAAACTTCGTCTTGTCCCAAGTAAGGAATGCCATATTTTTCATCTAAAGTTGGAGAAAAATCTACATAACCCACAATATTAAATTGAGCATTCGATCGAATAATATCGATGCAAGATTTTGCATGTCCGCCGCCTCCAATAAGTATGAGATTTTCCATTTGAATCATATTAAGGTCGATAGCTACTTGGAATATTGACAATTCGATCTTCCAAAAATTGAGCATTTATTTGTTCGTCTCTTGGGCAATCCTTGTACATAGGTAATCGATGCATCAATTGCCAAATCGGTCGAGTCATTACGCCATTTTCATTGCTATGCTTTAAAAACAAATCTCTTTCGAGTCTATTTTCTAATTGCAAACACATCAACCAATAATTGGCTTTGGTATTTGGCAATTCCGTTCTAAACTTTTTGCCTTGTTGTTTAAAAAATGCTTGATATTGAGTAGCCAATTCGCGCTTATTTTCTAAAATTTTTGGCAATAATTCCAATTGAGCACATGCCAAAGCGGCATTTAAATTGGGCATTCGAAAATTATATCCAAGCTCATCATGATAAAATTCATAAGGATGAGCTTGCTTGGCTGTGGTCGTCAAATGTTTGGCTTTGGCTCCCAAAACTTCGTCATTGGTTACAATGGCTCCACCGCCTCCACAAGTAATTGTTTTATTGCCATTGAAGGAAAAAATCCCCATTTGTCCAAAAGAACCTGTCATTTTACCTTCATATTCAGAACCCATGGATTCCGCGGCATCCTCGACAATCGGTATTTGCCATTTTTGACAAACGGCAATCAATTCATTCAAATGAACAGGAAAACCGAAGGTATGCATTGGCAAACAAGCCGAAATTTTCTTACCCGTTTTTTTGTCGAAACAACCTGCCTCTCGCAATTCTGCATGTTCTTCTAGGTAATTAGCAACCGCTTTGGGCGATAATCCCATCGTGTCTAAATCAACATCTAAAAATACGGGAGTAGCTCCATTGTATTGAATGGCATTGGCGGTGGCTACGAATGTTAAGGCTTGCGTCAACACTTCATCGCCTTCCTTTACACCTACTAAACGCAAGGCAACCTGAAGAGCTGCTGTACCATTTACCACGGCTACCGCTTTTTTAGTGTGCGTATAGGATTGTAAATTTTGTTCAAATTGATCCACAAATGGACCTACGGAAGAAACAAACGTAGAATCTATTGTTTCAAGCAAATATTTTTTTTCGTTCCCAAAAAATATGGGAGCGTGCAAAGGGATAAAATCAAGTTGCGGAAATTGATCTTGAATAAATTTTATCTCTTTTTTAAACATTATAAATATCTGTTTTATATTGTTTTAAATTTTCTGGCTTGCTAAACCATTCGATGGTTTCTTTTAAAGATTCATCGAAAGAATATTTTTGAACCCATTGAGTATTCGCTTTGATTTTCTGGTTGGAACCAAATAATCTTTCCACTTCACTTTTTTCAGGTCTTAGTCGAACATCATCACTGATAATTTTTGCATTGGGGTTAATTAATTCAATCAACTTCAAAGCTAAATCGCCAACTGTGATTTCAGATTCTGTGGCAATATTTACTTCATGACCAATTAGCGTATCTGATTTCGCAATTTCAACAAATCCATTTACCGTATCTTTTACGAAAACCAAGTCTCTTGTAGGATGTAAAGACCCTAATTTTATCTCCGTTTTCCCAGCCAATAATTGGGTAATAATGGTCGGGATAACCGCTCTTGCTGATTGTCTAGGTCCAAACGTATTAAATGGACGAACAATGGTCAAAGGCAAATTAAAACTTCTGTAAAATGAATCGGCAATATGATCCGCCCCAATTTTAGTGGCCGAATAAGGCGACTGGCCTTGCTTGGGATGTTTTTCGTCGATAGGAACATATAAGGCTGTACCATATACTTCAGAAGTCGAAGTCACTAAAACTTTTTCTACGCCTAATTCTTTGGCCGCCTGAATGATATTCAGAGTTCCTTTGATATTGGTATCTACATAAGAATCTGGCGAATGGTAACTGTAAGGAATGGCAATTAAAGCCGCTAGGTGAAAAACAACATCACATCCTTTCATCGACTCCTTGACTCCATAAGGGTCACGAACATCTCCTGCAAAGATTTCAATTTTGGCTAATGTTTCTTTGGAAAAAGTATCCAACCATCCCCAGCTATTGAATGAATTGTAATATACAAAAGCTTTAACATTAGCCCCTTCTTCCAATAATCTTTCAACAAGATGACTACCAATGAATCCATCAGCTCCTGTCACCAATACTTTTTTACCCTTCAGAATCATACCAATATGAATATGTAATTTTTAATTTACACTAAACTATAAAGTTACAATTTAGCTGTCACAAATTACAATCTAAGAGCTTAATTCTACTTTCTAATGCAAATACTAATGTGTAAATTGCTCCTTTATATGTTTCCTAATTTATTAAATTACCCATTCAGATGGCTGAAAAGTCTTTAACGGATTATCAATTTTGGAAAAATTATTGGCTGAGCAAAGATCATTTGATCTTTAAAATTCCAGCCAATTATCCGTTCACGAAGGAACTAAGGACAATTGCTTCTAAAAATTCTGTTCAAAATTTGATAGAAATTGGCGGTTTTCCAGGCTATTATTCAGTTTGGGCAAGAAAAGAATTACAAATACAACCGACACTTTTGGACTTTGTCATTTTGCCCGAATTAGTAGATCAACTCCAACAGATAAACCATTGTGAAGGGAAAATTGAGATACTTGAAAAAGACCTATTTGCGGATGATCAATCCTTGCATAATAGTTTCGATTTAGCCATTTCCAATGGACTGATTGAGCATTTTGAAAATACCAAAGATATCATTGCACGCCATGTTGCATTTTTAAAACCGACAGGAAGCTTATTTATCAGTTTACCTAATTTCAAAGGCCTGAATGGTTGGTTTCAAAAAACCTTTGATGTTGAAAATTACAACAAGCATTATATTCCTTGCATGGATTTGACATTGCTACAAAATATTTGCCAAGATTTAGATTTGGAAAATATCAAAGTTGCATACAGCGGTGGCTTTATGCTGTGGTTAGAAAATGAATCGACGCAACCATTATGGGTGAAATTATTCAAAAAAGCTTGTTGGTTACCTTTGAAAATATTTTTCAAAATAGTCCCGATTGAAACGCGATTATTTTCTCCCTATATTCTCATTACAGCTACTAAAAAATGAGTCAAAAAAGTCTGAAAATTGTTTTACTTTCTTACCACAACCAAAATGGCGGAGCAGGTATTGCATGTGGCAGACTCTTTACTGCACTCCAAAAAGCTGGCCATCAAGTACATTATCTGGTACAAGAAAAAACGGGAAATGACGCATCTATTTCGTTGAATAATGTCTTTTGGAAAAAATGGATAGCCTTTTTGCGATTCATTGGAGAAAGAATTTATTTCCGTTTTTTTGAGAAAGATGCATCCATTCGTTTTTTATTCAATCCTGGAGTGTTTGGCGCAGATATTTCCCAACATCCCCTCATTCAAGAAGCAGATATCATTCATTTACATTGGGTCAATTTTGGATTTTTATCTATACAAAACATTCGACAATTAAGTGAATTGGGAAAGCCTGTTTTTTGGACCTTGCATGATATGTGGGCTTTTACGGGCGGGTGTCATCATAGTGGAGAATGTAATCGTTTTCAAGAATATTGTGGCGATTGTAAATTCTTGAAAAAACCCAATTATGGCGACTTGTCTCATCGACTTTGGAGAGAAAAAGTATTTGCTTTTGAATCGGACAATTTAAAATTCATCACATGTTCTCATTGGTTAGAAAATAAGGCAAAAAGTAGCAGTTTATTGATGCAACATCAAATTCAGACCATTCCTAATGCGATTGACTTATCGACTTTCCATGTGAAGGACAAGCAAATAGCTAGAAAAAATTTACAGCTTTCGCCTGAAAAAAATTATTTACTTTTTGTGGCAATGCGCGTATCCGCACCCAATAAAGGATTTGATTACCTAAAAAATGCCTTGAATAGTTGGAAAAAAAATCATCCAAACGAAGCAAGTAATACAGAAATTCTCGTCATTGGAGAAGTGGCTAACCCTGCATTATTCAAGGAAATTCCATTTAAACTTCACGTTTTGGGTAAAATAACAGAAGTTTCTTCGATGGTCGAAATATACAATGCAGCTGATGTGTTTATTACTCCTTCTTTGGAAGAAAATCTACCAAACACAATCATGGAGGCATTAGCTTGTGGAACTGCCTGTCTTGGTTTTGAAGTGGGTGGCATTCCTGAAATGATTCAGCACCTCAACAATGGTTTTATAGCGAGCTTTAAAGACGTAAATCAATTGGCAGAAGGAATTCACATTTGCTTAGAAAATCGGATAGAATTTGGCAAAAAGGCAAGAGAAAAAGCAGAAAAATGCTATTCAGAAAACATTATCGCTGAACAACATATACAAACATATTTAAATAGTTTGAAAAATGTCTAAATTATTGAGCATCATTACGATTACTTATCAAGCAGAACAATATATTGTTAGGACGCTTGATAGCATTTATGCTCAAAAAGGTTTGAATGAAATTGAATATCTTGTTATTGATGGAGCCTCTAAGGATAAAACCCTAGCTACCATCAAACAGCATCCCGTCTCTGTAGATCATCTAATGTCAGAAAAAGACCAAGGTATTTACGATGCTATGAACAAAGGAATTACCGCATCCACGGGAAAATACCTGCTTTTTTTAAACGCTGGAGATACATTTGCGGACGAAAACACCTTAGAGAACATTTTAAAAAGTCTTCAATTAAACCCAGATGTGTTATACGGAGATGCCATTTTTGTCAATTTGAAAGGTGAAAAATTAGGACTGAGAAGTGAGGTAACACCTCATCAATTACCTACACAGTTAAAATGGCAAGACTTTAAGTTTGGCATGCTAGTTTGCCACCAAGCATTTATCGTTAAGAAAGACATCGCTCCCCTTTATTCTTTGGAATATAAATTAAGTTCAGATATTGATTGGGAAATCAATTGCTTAAAGAGAAGCGAAGTCATTACAAAAAGTGATGTCCCTATTTGTCGATATTTAACTGGTGGCGCATCAGTACAAAATCTAAAAAAATCATGGACCGAAAGATTCCAAGTTCTTTCTTCCCATTTTGGAACGATTCCAAGCATATTCTATCATTTGATAATCATCTTGAGAGGGATTATCTTTGGTATTCAAAAAAAAGGTAAATATTGGTAAATACCGACCCAAAATCCAAATGAAAAACAAAACGATCTACTTAGTATTATTCATCTTCATTGCACCAAGTGTACTTTTTGGACAAAAATTCAAATTGGAAACTGGAATTGGTGCAAGCCAGATTGCTTGGTATGAGCATCAACCTACGTTTGATTTCCGGACAAAAATCACATTTCAAAGACCTCAATCTTCGAAATTATTTTTTCTTCAGTTGACCACCATGGGAAATATTTCCAATTCCATGGTTGATAAAAGTTCCTACACTTTTATTGTTCCAGAAAATTACTCGAATGGAATAGAAGGTGACTTGTATTCGGCTTATCGTGGTGGAATGGCAGAATTAGGAGTACAATTCAATCAGAAATTAGGCCCATATATTTATCCCTTAGTTAGTTTTTATAGCAAGTCGATTGCGAGAAAAATCTCTGCAAATAAAACCGAATATGTAGAAGAGGAAAAAACTTCTTTACACGGAATTAGCGGAGGTCTCGGTTTACAGATCCCTGGAAATACACCAATAACCTTGGAGGGGCAACTTTTTCAACCAATTCTTGGCAATATCACCTTATTTGGAAGGTATGTGGGAGTCCCTTATGAAACAAGTAATCAAAAAAACGACCTTTGTTACAGGACAAAGTTGAATATTAAATACCATAAATTTGGCTTAAGTTTTGTTTATGAATTATTGAATTTGGGAGCTGCGGAGAACAACCGTTCCAAAAGCATTCAAGCATCTAAAGCAGGCTTTGTGTCTACTTATTTAAGTTACTATTTTTAAATATGCTCAAACAATCAACTCTTTTCACCTTCATTTTCCTTTGTTCTGGATTAATATCAAATGCTCAAACATCAGATTCGACAAAATCGAAGGAGTTAAAAACCGTGTATGTGCAGGCATTTGAAAAAAAAAGAACCTGGTTGACTTCACCTGATGCAATTTCTATTTTAGATTCATCTTTAATCAAGCCTGGAAGTGGCTTAAGTTTTTTACCTGCACTGAATACACAAGCTGGGGTTCGAATGGAGGAGAGATCCCCTGGAAGTTTCAGGATTGCTGTAAGGGGAAGTTCGTTAAGAGCACCATTCGGCGTAAGAAACATTAAGGTATATTGGAATCAAATTCCCTTTACAGATGCAGGAAATAACACCTACTTCTCCATTTTAGACCCCGATTTATATCAAAATATCGCCATTTCAAAAGGTCCTTCTGGCGGTCTATATGGTGCTGGAACAGGTGGTGTAATCTTACTAAATAGTAAAATTCAGTCCAATAATGCTGTTCAACATCAATCTGTTTACAATTCTTTAGGTGGCTATAAACACTCTTGGGATATTCAATTAGCTGATAAAAATATACAACAAAGATTTTATACATCTTTTTGGCAGCAAGAAGGTTACCGTGACCAATCGGCTGTTAAAAAACAATTGTTCAATTACCAATTAGACTATCAATTTAAAACAAGTGGTCAACTAAATGTGATCGCTTATTATGCTGATTTAGCTTATCAAACTCCAGGTGGTTTAACCTTAAAACAATATACAGATAATCCCAAACAAGCTCGCCCTGCTGCTGGCGCCTTTAAAAGTGCTGCCGACCAATTGGCCACTTTTCATATTAAAACGTTGGGGATTGGAACAAATTTAGGTAATCAATGGAATGGCCAATGGAGTTGGAATTTCATTAATACTTTTCAAAGTAATCAAATCACTAATCCAACCATCCGAAATTATGAAATTAGAAATGAACCTAATTTCAGTTCCAGAGGTGTTGTTCATTTCAAACAAAATGACTTTAGCTTAGACGCAGGGTTTGAATATCAAACAGGAAAATTTGATAGCCAAACTTTTGGTAACGCTAAAGGAAAAAAAGATACACTTCAATTCACTCAAAATACCAGTATTCAACAATTGAGCAGTTTCTTTCAATCGGAATATAGTGGACTGAAAAATTGGAATTTCTTATTTTCAGGCAGTTTAAATCATTATTGGACAGAATACCAAAATAATGAAGCTATCTTCTCCCCAAGATTTTCAGTCATTAGATATTTAAACAAAAATCAAAATATAGCATTTAAAATAGCTCATGGCTTCTCCCCTCCCAGCATTGCTGAATTAAGGCCCTCCACAGGAGCCATTAATTATAATTTAAAAGCAGAAAAAGGATGGAATTACGAACTTGCCTATCGTGGACAAAGCAACAACAAACAATTCCATTGGGAAATAAATGCTTATCAATTTGAATTAAACGAAACCATTGTGTTGCGAAGAACAGCAGATGGGGCAGATTATTTTGTGAATGTTGGCCAAACGAGTCAAAAGGGATTAGAAGTTAGCCTTTCTTATCAATTGTCCTCTAAGCTACAAGTTTTATCGGCGAGTAGTTTTCAAAATTATCGATTCAACGATTATACGAATATTAACAAATCGTATGCTGGAAACTTCTTAACAGGAACTAGTCCATTTAGTCAATCTGTCTTTGTTTCTTGGACTCCCATCTCTTGCATCAACTGGACCAATCAATATTTATTCACCGATTATCTTTACCTAAACGATGCTAATACAGATATTTTACCTGCAAGCAAAGTTTGGAATTCGAAAATTACTTATACCCAGTCCAAGGGAAAACTACCTTTTAATTTATGGTTAAGTATAGATAATATTTTGAATGAAAAATATTCTGCAGGTCCCGATTTAAATGCAGTTGGATTGAGGTATTATAATGCAGCACCTTTGAGCAATTTTTCTGTAGGTTTGCAAGTGAAATTCAAATAAGATGAAAAGAAAAGAGCGCTATGAGGCTTTTGTGAATCACTTCGAGCATCATTTTCCCGAAGCAGAAACAGAATTGCATTATTCAAATCCATTTGAATTATTAGTTGCTGTTGTCCTATCCGCACAATGCACAGACAAAAGAATCAACCAAGTAACACCAAACCTTTTCAAACGATATCCCAACCCACAGGCATTAGCAGATTCGTCTGTTGATGAAATATTTTCTTACATCCGTTCAGTTTCTTATCCAAATAACAAAGCCAAGCATTTATTGGGCTTAGGTCAAAAATTAATGGATCAATTTGGAGGAGAGGTACCTGAAACTTTGGAGGATTTACAAACATTGCCCGGTGTAGGAAGAAAAACAGCCAATGTGATCGCTTCGGTTATTTATAATCAACCAGCCATGGCAGTAGACACACACGTGTTTAGAGTTTCTCACCGATTGGGATTAGTCCCCAGCACTGCAAAAACACCCTTGGCAGTTGAACAACATTTGGTGAAAAATTTACCTACAGAAGTAATAGCTAGGGCACATCATTGGTTAATCTTGCACGGGAGGTACATTTGTTTGGCGCGGAGTCCACAATGTGAGAAATGCCCAATTACTGATTTTTGCCAGTTTTTTCAAAAACAAAACCATTCAAAATGACCTTCTTTCAATACCTTTCTGAAAATTGGATTGAAATCGCAGGAATCATCTCTTCTATTTTAGGTGTTTATTTTTCCATCCAACAAAAAAGCATTGCTTGGCTTTGGAACATCATTGCTTCTCTTTTATTTGGACTACTTTTTTTCCAAATAGGTTTATATTCTGATGCAGAATTACAAGGTTTTTTTATTTTAATGGCCGTATTTGGATGGATAAAATGGGCAAAAAATTCGGAAGAATGGATCCCTGAAAATTCATCTAAAAAAGAAATAGCAGCAGGACTATTGTTTACCATTTGTTTTGGCCTAATTTCTGGTTTTTTACACCAAAGCTATTCACAAAATGTTTCATTACCCTATTTGGACGCAAGCCTAACGGGCCTAAGTATATGGGGAACTTGGTTAGCCGCTCGCAAAAAAATAGAAAATTGGTACGTCTGGATAATCGCAGATACGATTTATGTGGGGATGTATATTCAAAAAGGCCTCATTGGAACTTCCATTTTATACCTAATATTCATCGCCCTTGCCGTTAAGGGACTTATATCTTGGAAGAAAAAACAAGAAATAGACTGAATTAAGCTTTAGTCTCTTCCTTTTTTTCAAGACTATCTAAATATTCAATCAATTTATCTTTTGCTAAAGAAAGAGCAAATGCGAAGGCATAAGATTTAATAGCAGATCCTAAAAATGATGATTCATTTTGGACTGATTCTTTTTTGTTTTTTTTATCACTGCCTGACAAAAGACTATAAAGCAAGTAAGAACCTGCTAGGATGCCTCCTGCTAATAAAATTTGGCCTCCTCTTACTTTAGCAGTCTCCTTCAACTCATCCACTTTTTCCGTCAACTCTTGTTGATAAGCTTGAGCTTGTATTTCTAATTTCTCCCTTTTCTCTTTATTATTGCTCATCTTTTTCTATTTCACTAACTGTTATTTCAGGTTCAAAATCCTCGCTAACTTCCTCTGAACTTGGAGACTTTTTAATGGATATTAATACAAATAACATCAATAAAAATGCTATCCCTGCCACAATAAAAAAGCCCCAATAATTACTATGCAAATACTCATTTAATATGGCAGCAACACCCAATAGAAGAAACAAAAGTGTTATTCCAATGGATAAAGCCGCTAATACATATTTGAATATTCGCAACAATAACTCTTCAATTTTATCTTGAATATCCAATTTGATGATCTCGAATTGTGTTTTGAGATAATTGGTCAATAGTTGAATCAAATTGTTATTGTCGAAAATTCCCATTTATCGTTGTTTTAACTTCGCTTCGATAGAATGTTGAGTATGAGGTACCAAACGTAAACGTTCTTTCGATATTAATTTACCTGTATCAACACAAACGCCATAAGTGCCATTTTTAATTCTCATCAATGCCTTTTCTAAATTATTGGCAAATTTTTGTTGGCGACCAGCTAATTGATTTAAATTCTCCTTTTCTGCTGTATCCGCACCATCTTCCATCACTTTGGAATTACTAGCAGTTGTATCAGTACCTGAATCATTTTTCTTACTCAACGTCTCCATTAAATAACTCAACTCAGCTTTGGTTTCTTCTAATTTTTTTAAGATAATTTCTTCAAACCCTTTTAATTCTTCCGCAGAATATCTTTGTTTTTCCTCGTTTGCCATAATTACAACGTATGGGTTTAATTTAGTATTATTTCCTTTTTATATTTAATTAATTAACTGATTATCAATATATTATTAACGATATTTAGACCAGTATTGCAAATATAAAAATTGTTCACAGAATTTTAGTATTAATTAATTAGTTTTCCATCAAATAGGCTTTGATAAACTCATTTATCTCGCCATCCAAAACCGCTTCCGTGTTAGATGTCTGATAATTAGTACGATGATCTTTCACTCGCCTATCATCTAATACATAACTTCTAATTTGGGAACCCCACTCTATTTTCTTTTTACCTGCCTCCACTTCAGCTCTAGCGGCATTTCTTTTATCGATTTCGATTTGATATAATTTCGACTTCAATAAACGCAAAGCAACTTCCTTGTTTTGCAACTGAGAACGCTCTTGTTGACAAGCGATAATAATACCAGAAGGTCTGTGAGTTAACCGAACAGCGGTTTCTACTTTATTCACATTTTGCCCTCCAGCACCTCCTGAACGGAAAGTATCCCAGTCTATATCAGCAGGATTAATATCAATTTGTATGGAATCATCGGCCAATGGACAAACATAAACGGATGCGAAGGAAGTATGTCTTCGAGCATTGGAATCAAATGGAGAAATCCGAACTAAGCGATGAACTCCATTTTCTGATTTTAAATTTCCATACGCAAACTCTCCTTCTATTTCAATGGTTACCGACTTTATACCAGCCACATCTCCATCGTTTGAGTCAACCAATTTAACTTTAAAGTTATTTTTATCAGCCCACATTTTATACATTCGGAGCAACATATTTGCCCAATCTTGGGATTCTGTTCCTCCTGCTCCTGCATTGATTTCCAAAACAGCGCTCATATTATCACCCTCCTCGGACATCATTTTTCTGAATTCAAGCGAATCTAAAAGATGCTCTAACTTTTCACCTTCGGCATCCACTTCAGATTCAGTAGCCTCACCTAGTTCATAAAACTCCCAGATGGTTTCTAAATCCCCCATTCCTTCAGCGAGTCGATCAAAACCCTCCGTCCAAAAACGCAAACCTCTTAATTCTCTTAGTGTCGTCTCTGCTTTTTCAGGTTTATTCCAAAATTCGGGATCAGATGTTACAGTTTCTAATTCAGAAATTAAATATTTTTTTTGATCGTAGTCAAAGATACCTCCTTAAAGCCTCTATTCTGGCTTTCAGGTCATTGAACCTGTCTTTTGTCATGATAAAAATTATGATTTATGATTTATGAATTATAAGAAAGTTGATAATTAAATGATTTTCGCTTTCAAAATCAGCTATTCATATATTCAGTAACAAAGATAAACCTTAAATTAAGAAAAAATAAAAAAATGAAACCTAAGCCAATCAAAGAACACCAACTTAGATTAATAGATTAATTAGAATCAATTTTCTTGAAACCAATCGTTTCTCTTTGGGTCATGGGTATCAACAATTCATCAATAATTTTATAAATATTCTCAATTTCATTTTGGTGGTTAACTTGATCATTTTTCATTTCAAGTATTTTATCCATCAAAAGATCCAAATTCGCTTGATTTTGTCTTAATAAGACAAACACACGCATAATTGCAATATTTATTTGAATCGAAATGGAAGATTTCAGAACAGAGGATAACATTGCGACGCCTTGTTCTGTAAAAACAAAAGGTAAATACCTACGTCCTCCTTTATTTGTGGTCACAATTTGTGACCTCAAAATTGCAAATTCTTCATCAGATAATTGAAACATAAAATCCTCAGGAAATCGCTCCAAATTTCTCTTAAGGGATTGAGTCAAAACTTTGGTAGGAACTCCATATAATTTAGCTAATTCAAAATCGAATAATACTTTACGACCTCTAACTTCGATAATTTTTTGATGTATGAATACGTCAATTCCGTCCATGATTATTAGTGCTTAGATTTCAAATTTAATCAGGAAAAACTTAAAAAAAACCTTCTCAAAAAGATTATAATTTAACTGATTAATTAATTTTTAAACTGATTTGTCGTAAATTGCACGCTAAATTAAAATAGCAAGCAAAAAATGGCGCAACAATACGATTTAATCGTCGTTGGCTCAGGACCAGGTGGTTATGTAGCCGCAATACGAGCTTCCCAATTAGGACTAAAATGTGCAGTAGTTGAAAAAGAATCTCTAGGAGGTATTTGCCTTAACTGGGGTTGTATTCCTACCAAAGCACTTTTGAAATCTGCACAAGTTTTTGAATATATCAAACACGCTTCTGATTACGGAATCAATGTTTCTGGAGCTGAAGCAGATTTTTCAGCAGTCATTGCACGTTCCCGTGGTGTGGCAGACAGCATGAGTAAGGGTGTTCAATTTTTGATGAAAAAAAATAAAATTGACGTAATCTTGGGTACAGGTAAAGTATTACCTGGCAAAAAAGTACAAGTGACTGATGCTGAAGGAAAAGCAACTATTTATGATGGAAAAAACATCATGATTGCAACTGGAGCTAGAGCACGCGCCCTTCCTAATATTCCTATTGACGGAGAAAAAGTAATCGAATACCGCAAAGCAATGAGCCTTGCGAAAAGACCTGAATCGATGGTTATCATTGGATCTGGTGCTATTGGAGTTGAATTCGCCTACGTATATTCTGCCATGGGAACCAAGGTTACTATCGTAGAATTTCTACCAAACATCGTTCCCGTTGAAGATGAGGATGTTTCTAAGGAATTAGCCAAACAATACAAAAAAATGGGTATCGATATCTTGACTAATTCAAGTGTTGAATCAGTGGATACCAAAGGAAAAGGATGTAAAGTAAGCATCAAAACTCCCAATGGTAATCAAGAAATCAATTGCGATATCGTCCTTTCTGCCGCTGGTGTTATTTCTAATTTAGAAAACATTGGTTTAGAAGAAGTAGGAATCATCGTTGACAAAGGTAAAATACCTGTCAATGCATGGTATGAAACCAATATTCCAGGTTACTTTGCGATTGGTGACGTAACTCCAGGTCCAGCTTTAGCACACGTAGCGAGTGCAGAAGGTATTATTTGTGTAGAGAAAATCGCAGGACATAAGACAGAAGCTTTAGACTATTCTAATATCCCGGGCTGTACTTATTGTACACCAGAAATTGCATCGGTTGGAATGACAGAGAAAAAAGCGAAAGAAGCTGGATATGATATTAAAGTAGGTAAATTTCCATTTGTTGCATCCGGAAAAGCAACAGCCGCTGGCGCAAGAGATGGTTTTGTTAAAGTAATCTACGACGCCAAATATGGTGAGCTTTTAGGTGCACACATGATTGGCTATAATGTTACTGAAATGATTGCTGAGGCAGTAGTGGTTCGTAAATTAGAAAGTACAGCTTACGAAATCATGAAATCTGTTCACCCTCACCCAACCATTTCGGAAGCCTTTAAAGGGGCTACCGAAGCGGCTTATGGTGAAGCAGTCGACTTATAATAGTCTTACTTGTATCTGTTGATACATAATTTTACTTTTGGGATCATGCGCTTGAATAGCGATGGTCCCATTTTTTATTAGACGTAATTCTTGACCTTTATTTCTCAAAGGTTTTTCAGGTTGCGTATAATCTACAACCGTGATTCCGTTTAATTTGGTGGTAATACGATTTCCTTTTACCGTAACAATCATATCATACCATTCGTTGTCTTTCACATAAACCTCCGCACAGTCAACAATATTGTATAAACTAGCTGATCTTCTCCAATCTGTATGTGAATTATTTACTTGTATTTCATATCCTTGTTTCGGCCAATCATTTGGCAAAAATTCTGTATGAACATACACTCCTGAATTTGCTCCTGGAAAAGTCATAATTTTAGCATGCACTTCAAAATCCTTAAAATCATGCTTGTTGAAATCTCCATCATAAAACAAATGTGCGCGAGGTCCTTCAACAATTAAATTGCCATCTTCTACACGAAATGATTGAGGACTTTCACTGACTTTCCAACCATCTAAATTTTTACCATTAAATAAATCAACCCATTTGCCTTTTTGCGCAAATGCAACTTGAGAAACAATCGCAAACAAAGCGATTAACATTATTTTTTTGTTCATAATTATAGATTTTATTTGTTTAAACTTTCCACTCTTTATTCATTTTTCTACCTAACAATGCATTAGCATCTGTATCCTTTGCAAATACCTCCTTCTTAGGATCCCAATTTAAATTGCGATTCAATTCGTAAGCGATATTTCCCAAATTACAAACTGAAGCAGTTCTATGCCCAATTTCTACATCACAAATAGGCTTATTTCTATTTTTGATCGCATCTAAAAAATCATTGTAATGATTTTCACTTTTGTACACATGTTTCTCGTTGGCGCCAATAATTCGATCTTTTAGACTCGGATTCGAAGTTTCCAATTTTTTTCTAGCAATTCGAAGTGTTCCTTCTGTTCCAACAAATTCAACACCACTATTCCATTCCCAAGTCTGATGCGTCATGGTAATACCATTGGCATAAGTATAGGTCAAATAAGGAATGTTTGATCCATTCGGCACTTCAATTTTTACAGGTCCAGAATGATCCATATCCAAGGCCCATTGAACAATATCAAACATATGAGCCCCCCAATCGGTCATTCCGCCACCACCAAATTCTTTGTATTTACGCCAATTTGGAAAAACATCCTTGCTAATGGGAGGCGCTAATTCTGAATTAAATCCAACAGCCGCATTGGGTCCTAACCATTTTTCAAAATCCAATCCATCAGGGATGGGCTCCGAAGGTAAATTGTATTTTTCTGGAGGTGGGCCAACATTCACCTTAATGCTTTTCACTTCCCCGATGTATCCATTTCGTATTAGTTCAACTGCTTGTCTAAATTCAGGCCATGACCTTTGCATACTTCCTGTTTGAAAAACTCGATCATGTTTTCTCGCTGCGTTCACCATCGCACGACCTTCCTTAACTGTTAAGGACAAAGGTTTTTCACAATAAATATCTTTACCCGCCTCCGCTGCTCGAACGGCCATGGCAGCATGCCAATGATCTGGAGTGGCAATGACCACGGCATCAATACTTTTATTGCCTAATAATTCCCTAAAATCTAGGTAATTTTTCAAGTCTGGAGCCGCGCCCCATTTTTCATTTTTGGAATATAATTCCTTCACACGATTGGTGAATAAATCAGCCTTAGCTTGATAAACTTCACTGATTCCTGCCAAATGAATTCGCTCAGTAGATAAAAAGGAATTAACCAAACCTCTACCTTGTTTACCCGTCCCAATAAATCCGAGATTAATTTTATCACTTGGTGCCAAATAAGATATTCCATTGGCACTTTTACCTCCTAAAACATGACGAGGCAAAATAATAATTGAACCAAGAGCCAAACCAGCTTTGGACAAAAATGCCCGCCTGCTAGCTTGCTCAGAAGCTGTTTTTTTCATTTTAAATAGGTTTAACGAATGTAAATGTAAAAATTTCTTGGAATAATTATGCTTTTAAGGCAGAAACTTTTGTGAGATAGGATGTATGATGTATGATGTATGATGTATGATGTATGAGGTAATAGGTAATAAGTAATAGGATTTTCTCTTTTCTCTCTCCTCTTTTCTCTCTTCAAGAATAATTGGTAGAGGGGAAGGGATTCGAACCCTCGGTAAGCTTGAGACCTACACACGCTTTCCAAGCGTGCTCCTTAAACCACTCGGACACCCCTCTAAATTGAGTTTGCAAAGCTAATGAATATTTCATATTTAGTAAATAAAAAATTCTTGATATTCATTCCATTAAAAAATATTTAAAATCGATTATCATTATTCTTTGTCAATAAAATGTATTTTAGTAATTTTGGATAAAATCTATATATTATATAGACTAGTAGTACTAAATATTGTAATATGCAAAGTTTCCGTTCTGAGATAGAAAATCCAATTGTTGAAAAAGACATCATTGATTTAGCCAACAAAATTGCTCAATTTAAAGCAGGCGAAATTCATGAAGAAAAGTTCAGAAGCCTTCGATTGGCTCGTGGTGTTTATGGACAACGCCAACAAGGAGTTCAAATGGTTCGTATTAAACTTCCTTATGGAAAGATAAAATTCAACCAATGGAGAAGAATTGCCGACATTTCAGATGAATATTCCATCGGAAATTTGCACTTAACAACTCGTCAAGACGTACAAATACATTTTGTCTCTTTAGATCGTACTCCAGAACTTTGGGCAGAATTGGAAAAAGATGATATCACTTTGCGCGAAGCTTGTGGAAATACAGTAAGAAATATTACTGCCTCACCTACCTCAGGTATTGATCCAAATGAGGTATTTGATGTGAGTCCACACGCAGATGCAGCCTTTAGATATTTCTTGAGAAACCCAATTTGCCAAGAAATGGGAAGAAAAATCAAGATTTCTTTCTCAAACACGGAAGAAGATACATCATTGGCATATTTGCATGATTTAGGCTTTATCCCAAAAATACAAGACGGTAAAAAAGGATTTAGAGTGGTAGTAGGTGGTGGACTAGGTGCTCAACCGATGCTCGCGAAAGTAGCCTTTGAATTTTTGGAAGAAAACAAAATCATTCCTTATATCGAATCTATTTTAAGAGTTTTTGATCGACATGGTGAAAGAAATTCTCGCCATAAAGCAAGAATGAAATTCTTAATTCAAAAAATTGGATTCGAAGAGTTTGTCAATCTTGTTGAAGCGGAAGTAAAAGCTTTAAAATTACATACGTTCGAGATTGACGACGCTTCTAAATGGGAGGTTGAGGTTCCTACAAAACTATCCAATGTAAAAGCAGAAGATTCTCCTGCTTATGCAACTTGGTTAGCGACAAATACTTTTGAACAAAAACAAAAAGGGTTGCATGCGGTGTATGTAAGAATTTTGAATGGTAATATTTCAAGTGATACATCTAGAAGTTTGATCGAAAAACTGGAAGGATATATTGGCAACGATATACGTATTACGATTAACCAAGGGATGATGTTGAAACATGTTCCTGCACAAAATTTACCTTATGTTTTTGAAGTACTAAACGCACATAATTTAGCGGCTCCTGGCGCTAATTCTGTAGCAAATATTACTGCATGTCCAGGTACCGACACATGTAATTTAGCTATTTCCGATTCTACGAATATAACTTCCAAATTGGAAGAAGTGATTTCCCAAGATTTTCCTGATTTGATTTTCGATAATGAAATTAAAATCAAAATTTCAGGTTGCATGAATTCTTGTGGACAACATGGAATGGCATCTATTGGATTCCATGGCTCTTCATTAAAAGCCCCAGACAAACGTGTATTACCTGCATTGCAAGTATTATTGGGTGGTGCTACTTTAGGAAATGGCGAAGGAAGAATTGCTGATAAAGTCATCAAAGTTCCTTCAAAACGTGGCCCCGAAGTATTGCGTGTCATCTTAAATAATTTTGAAGAAAATTCGACAGAAGGAGAATATTTCCACCAATATTATGATAGACAAGGTGAAAAATATTTTTATAATTTATTGAAACCTATCGCAGATTTGCAAGACCTAAAAGAGGATGAATTCATCGACTGGGGTGCAGCAGATGCCTTTTTCACTGAAATCGGTGTTGGAGAATGTGCAGGCGTAATGATTGATTTAGTAGCCACTTTATTATTTGAATCTGAGGAAAAATATACTTGGTGCCAAGGTGCATTGGATGACAAAAGATGGTCTGATGCCATTTATCACGCATATAGTGTGTTAGTATCATCGGCCAAAGCTTTACTTTTAGATAAAAGTGTTACGGTTTCGAATCAGATGGCAGTGATTAATCGTTTTGATGAAAATTTCGTTCAAACGGGAGAATTCGCTGTTTCAAAGGAAACTTTTGCCAATTTGGTCTTACAAATAAACCAAAATGAGCCAAGCGAGGAATTTGCAAAATCATATGCCAAAGAAGCATTTGACTTTTTACAAAATGCCATTCAATACAGACAAAAATTAGCTACCGTATAACAATGATTACTAATTTAAGCAGATTTAAAGGATTAGAACCCCAGCCTAGATTAACGGTAGTGGGAGCTGGACCAGGTGATCCAGAATTAATTACCTTGAAAGCAATCAAGGCTTTAGAAAGTGCGCATGTTATTTTATATGATGCATTAGTTGACTCTTCCCTTTTGGAATATGCAAAACCAAATGCAGAAAAAATATTTGTAGGAAAAAGACCTGGTGAAAGCCATTCTCAAGATAAAATCAATCAACTCATAGTAGAGAAGGCCTATGCTCTTGGACATGTAGTTCGATTAAAAGGCGGCGATCCATTTGTGTTTGGACGTGGCCAAGAAGAGATAGAGTTTGCCCAGCAATTTGGAATCATCACTTCTTATGTTCCTGGAATTAGCTCATCATATGCAGCAGCAGGTGCGGCGGATATTCCATTAACGATGCGTGGTATCAACGAAAGTTTTTGGGTAATGACGGGTACAAAGTCAGATGGCAGTTTAAGTAATGACTTAAAATTAGCCTTGCAATCCACAGCAACAATTGTTATTTTGATGGGAATGCACCGCTTGGCTGAAATTTCTCAGATTTGTAAAGATTTTGGGAAAGGTGATATTTCTGCGGCGATTGTACAAAATGGAACGATGGCTAATCAAAAATTAGGCATTGGATTTGCCTCTGAACTTGATAAAATCGCTCAAAAAAACGAACTTAGCAATCCGGCTGTGATTGTCATAGGAGAAGTAGTGAAGAAAGCGAAGCCTGAATTGTGGGAAATCGTAAACAATTATCAAAAAAATAATGTCAAATAGATTAAATATTTCAAGTGGCTCACCCTTTGAGGATACTTTTGGATACTGCAGAGCGGTAAGAACAGGGAATTTGTTAGAAATTTCAGGAACAGTAGCCTTAATTGATGGTGAAAAAGTAGGTGCAGATGATTTTTATGCACAAACTTATAATATCATAGAAAGAATTGCGGTAGTGTTAGAAGAAGCAGGTTCATCGATCAATGATGTTGTAAGAACAAGAATTTTCACAACGGATATTTCCAAAAATCTTGACATAGCAAAAGCACATGCTCATTTTTTTGGTCAAGTAAAACCAACCACAGGTATCTATGAAATTTCAGCTTTAATAGCTCCGCAATACAAAGTTGAAATTGAATTTACTGCTTGGGTAAACTAAAAATAATACATGACAAATGGCGAACATTGTTTCGCCATTTATAATTTAGAAGCTTCCTTCTTTAATAGTTCTTTATCAATCGGAACAACTCCCAAAGATTCACACACCAAACCACCACCTAGATTTGCTAATTCGGCAATTTCCTTAGGGCTTAATCCCAATGCTAAAGCACAAGCTGCAATTGAAATAACAGTATCCCCCGCCCCAGAAACATCTGCGATTTGACGAATATGAGCAGGGATTTGCACTTGTTGATCATGAAAATCCATAAAAACACCTTTTTCTGACAATGTCACGAATAAGCCTTCAAATTTTTGTGCATTTTTAAAGTCCCGAACCGTCTTCTTTAAATTTTCTCCTTCAAAATCTTCGGAAGACAATCCTAAACCATCCCTCAATTCGTGTAAGTTGGGTTTAAATAAAGTAGCGCCTTGATAGGCGAAAAAATTCTTCTTTTTTGGATCAACAACTGTTGGGATATTGGCTTTTTGAGCCAATGAAATGATGGACTGAATCAAACTGCCGCTCAAAACGCCTTTGTCATAATCTTCAAAAATAATTACATCTATTTCTGGTAACAACCCCTTTACTTTCTCTAATAAAGCCGATGTAGATTCACTTGAAATAGCTTTTTCTGTCTCCGTATCGATTCGTAATAATTGTTGAGACCCTGCAATAATTCGTTCTTTTACAGTGGTTGAACGGCCCTTTTCCACATGAAGTCCATTTGAAGACAATCCTTCTGATTCAAAAAGATTTTTCAATTGAACCCCCGCTTCATCATCCCCTAAAACTGAAACCATAAATGGTTTAGCCCCCAAGCTAGCGATATTCATCACCACATTTCCAGCACCACCTAAACGAGATTCTCTTTTTATGGCATTCACTACAGGCACAGGTGCTTCTGGCGAAATTCTACTCACTTTTCCCCAAGTATAGGCGTCTATCATCAGATCGCCAATTACAAGGACTTTTAAATCATTTATTTTATCAAAAAAATCAGTCATTATATTCATATTAACCTCCAATCGTAGTCATAGACTCCTGAATAACATTTTTTCTATTTTTTTCAGCTTCAAATCCATCCAAAGGCCTTACTTGATGTAAGTCAAACAAGGATTTTTTAATATCATCATCGCTCGCATTTTCCCGTAACAAGGTTTTAAGATCAAAAACGCCATCGTCATACAAACAAGTTTTCACCTCCCCTTTGGCAGTAATTCTTAATCGATTACATGTACCACAAAAAGTTCTACTGAAGGCCGCAATCACCCCAATATTCCCTAAAAATCCGGGGATTTGATAATTCATTGCAGTATCACCATATTTTGCTTCTAAAGGTTTCAAGTTGGGATACGTTTCTTTAATATGCTCGATGATTTTAATAAAATCCCATTTCA
The DNA here is from genome assembly GCA_046073945.1 of Aquirufa sp. Lineage (GTDB taxonomy): Bacteria > Bacteroidota > Bacteroidia > Cytophagales > Spirosomataceae > Aquirufa. The sequence continues at coordinate 29,575 of JBJTNH010000044.1, forward strand.
ATTGAGGTGCATTTTGACCCAAACCATTGAAAGGCATTTCCTCGATAAATCGAACGGAAACAGGATGTTTTTCGGTAAAAGACGCCAAAGCCAAAATATCTTGATCGTTCTTACCATCCATGACAACCGCATTGATTTTTACCTGCATGTTAGCTTCAATCAAAGCCATCAAACTATGATAAACAACATCAAAATCGTCTCTTCTGGTAATTTGTTTGAAGCGTTCTCTATCTAGGGAGTCCAAACTTAAATTGATTGACCGGATACCCAATCGAATTAAGTCTGGCAAATGTTTTTCTAACAAAACACCGTTGCTCGTCATACAAATTTCTAAATCGGGCAACTTGGATATTTCTTCTAAAAATTCCATTAAACCATTTCGAACAAAGGGTTCACCGCCTGTAATTCTTACTTTTCGGATTCCCATTTGGTTCAATAAAACGACCAAACGAGTCATTTCTTCCCAAGTCAGCAATTCCTTCTCTGGCATATACTTCACACCTTCTGAGGGCATGCAATAAAAACAGCGTAAATTACAACGATCTGTTACTGCCAAACGCAAATAGCTAATTTCTCGACCATGATTATCGACAAGTTGAGCAGGCAAAAAGTTAGCGTTTTGAATATTATCCAATATATTTGCGAAACAAGATAACAAAGGTACAAAATTGCCTCCAATCAAATGCCTACTTATAAAATTCTCCTTTTTGGAATTACCAGAGATTTATTACAACAAAAAGAAATCCTTTTTGGAATGGATCAAAAATCAACTGCTTTGGAATTACTTACTGCAGTAAAAAATCACTATAGTTCTTTGAACGACCTACCTTCTTTGCGTATCGCTGTTGAGCAACATTTTCCTGAAAACGACTTCTTGATTGAAGAAAACATGGAAATCGCCTTAATTCCACCCGTGAGTGGTGGTTAAAACGAAAAACAAGCAATCAATTAAGCCTATATTAATCTTGGAATTTAAGATTTCTATCATTTAAACCTTATATTTGTAAATTAAATCGAGCAACCCTATGGGATTACCTTTCTTATTTTCTTTGCTTATCCTAACACCTTGGATATCAGCATTGTTAATAGGATTGATTCCCAAAAAATGGAAAGATTTTGCTCCTAATTTCTCGATCTTTTTTTCGGCAATTAATTTCATTCTAGCCATCAGTTTGGTTCTTTTTTTACAGGGCCAAATTGCGAGAGCAAGTTTTCCCTGGTTCACGGTAGGAGGGCATTTATACAAAGCAAGCTTTTTTATCGACTCCTCGGCTCAAATAATGGCGCTTTTAGTGACAATAGTAGGTTTTTTGGTCCAAGTATTTTCCAAATCCTATTTAAAAAAAGAAGCTAACATTTCGCGATATTACCTTTACTTACACCTATTTGTTGGGGCAATGCTAGGATTAGTTTTAACTGATCAAATAGCCATTTTTTATGCCTCTTGGGAATTGGTTGGAGCATGTTCTTTTTTATTAATTAGCTTTTGGCATCAAAAAGACAAAGCCAATAAAGCGGCAAAAAAAGCTTTTTTACTAAACCGACTAGGAGACATTGGCTTATTAATTGGTTTTTTTGCTTTATTTGTCCATTTTAAAAGCGACCGATTCTCAGACATGAATGTCAGCCTGATGGGACCAGCACCCTTTTACATAGGAATTGCTTTATTGGCTGGTGGTATTGGAAAATCAGCTCAATTTCCTTTGATGTCTTGGTTACCTGATGCCATGGAGGGACCAACACCTGCATCTGCATTGATTCACGCAGCTACCATGGTTACAGCAGGTGTATTTCTTGGCATTCGAATTTTTCCTTTGATGGGGGAAGAAACTCATTTGTTCATGGCTGCTATTGGAGCTGTTTCATTGGTAGCTGGTGCGGCATTTGCTTTGTTTCAAAATGACATCAAAAAAACATTGGCGTATTCAACGATATCCCAAATTGGATTGATGTGGATGGGAATGGGAAGTGGCGTTTCCATGATGCATTTAGTTGTCCATGGAATTTTCAAAGCTGGATTATTTCTATCAGCAGGATATGTCATTCACTTTTTGCATCATCAAGAATCGAGCAAACATTTAGATGCACAGAGTTTAAACCAAATGGGTGGCTTGAGAAAATGGATGCCATTGAATGCCTTGGCTTATCTAATTTTTGCATTGGGTTTAATGGGCGTTCCATTTACAGCTGGTTTTTATTCCAAAGAGAATTTAGCTGGCTATTTGATTGAATACAGCCAATTAAGTGTTTACTCAACTATTTACATCGGATTATTGATAGCATTGGGAATCGGAATGTTGTTGAGTTCTTGGTACATCAGTCGTCAATTTTATTTGATTTTCTTGGGTCAAAACCGAAATAATTTAGTTTTTGAAAAAGTTAAAACAGATTATATTCAGATTGTACCTGTGTTAATATTGGCTGTATTGAGTCTATTCATTTGGATCAGTTTGAATCCTTTTGAAATACATCAATCAAGCCTTTTATCGTATTTCCAAATAATTACTCATCATCCACCTAATTATTGGTTACTTATCACTGGATTTACTTGGTTAGCGGGAATTGGATTGACAATTTTGACTCGAAATTTGATTCCGCAAGGAAATTATCAGTTTATGCCAAATTTTTGGCCAAAAATGTATTCCATCATATTTTTCAAGAGTAAATTAATTCATCTATTTGAAGTAAAAATTCTAGATCGACTAATTAATTACTTCGCTGAAATACAGGTAATTATCGCACACATTTCGGCATGGTTTGACCAACAAATTGTAGATGGGGTATTGGTTAATTTGACATCAAAAATTAGTCAAACCATCGGCTCTTACTTAAGTAAGTGGCAATCTGGGAAAGTGAAATCCTATTGGATTCTAGTGTTTATTACTTTCGGAATATTTTTGATTTACTTTTTGATTTAATTTTAACCGAATAATCGGATTATATATGTCAGCATTTCCAGTTTTATCTTTTTTAATTCTAATCCCACTCATTGGTTCTTTACTGATAGCTAGTGGAAAAATGGGGGCTCAGGTTCAAAAAATAACCACAATTGTATCTGGCATTCAATTAGCACTCATAGCTTATGTATATTCCATTTACGATTTTTCAAATCCCAATTTTCAATTGGCAGAAAGCTATCAATGGATTCGTTTAGATTTGGGTAATTTTGGAAAATTCCATGTCAATTATTCATTAGGAATAGATGGATTAAGTCTAGGGTTAATCATTTTAACAGGATTCATCAGTTTTATCGCCGTAATAAATTCGCATGTAATCAAGGAAAAATTAAATGGGTATTTTTCATTGGTTTTATTATTGAATGCATCAATCATTGGCTGCTTTTTGGCAAAAGACCTTTTACTTTTCTATGTGTTTTTCGAATTCATGTTATTACCCATGTATTTTTTAATTGGTATTTGGGGAGGACCAAGAAAAAACTATGCTTCATTAAAATTCTTTATTTACACGCTTGTTGGGTCTCTATTTATCTTAATCGTAATGCTTGGCATGGGAATTGCTTATGTAGATCCATACGAAACTGCCATCAATATAGGGTTAATTTCTGAGGGTCAAAATTTCGATCTTTCAGGTTTGAATGCCATTCAAAATGCGATAGCCAATCAAGAAATTCCAGCACAACAAATCATTCATAGTTTTGATATTCAAGCATTGAGAGATCCGAAAAATTGTCAAATTGGAAGTATCCTTCATCCAAATTCAGGATGGATTTTGGCAGAGCACAGCGCAAGATTTTGGAGTTTTTGGTTACTATTTATCGGATTTGCGATTAAACTTCCTTTGGTACCATTACATACTTGGCTTCCTGATGCCCACGTTGAAGCCCCCACTCCTATCTCTGTTATTTTAGCGGGAATATTATTGAAAATTGGCGCATACGGATGGTTAAGAATTTGTTTTCCTTTTTTTACCACAGAGTCGCTTGAAAATGCCGACATTTTAGCCGCCGTAGGTGCAATCTCCATTTTATACGGAGCATATAATGCTCTAGCGATGAAAGATCTCAAAAAGCTTGTTGCCTATTCTTCCATTTCTCACATGGGTTTCGTATTAATTGGAATAGCTTCGTTTACAACTGAAGGGGTTCAAGGCGCGATTTTTCAATCATTATCCCATGGAATTTTATCCGCTTTACTATTTTTATTGGTAGGTGTCATTTATGACAGAACGGGCAATAGAAATATTGACAGTTACAGCGGTTTAGCTAACAAGATGCCGAAATTCACCTTAATATCAGGAATCGCTATTTTTGCTTCATTGGGATTACCCGGATTCTCAGGTTTTATTGGAGAATTTTTTAGTTTGATGGGAGGATTCACCAGTAAACACATTCATGCAACTTGGGCCGTACTTGGATCAATAGGTATTTTATTGGGTGCTGGATATTTATTATGGACCTTCCAAAAAATCTATTTAGGCAAAACATATTTGAAAAATAATGCTTGGCAAATTACTGATTTGACAAAATTAGAAATCGCAAGTTTATATTCATTAGGAATTTTAAGTATCTTGTTTGGGATTTATCCAAATTTAATATTTAGAATAAGTGAATTATTTGCAGTGAATTTTGTAAGTATATTTTAATAAATTAGACAAAATCTAAACCTAAAATTATGAAAAGCAATTTCTCTAGAAGAGATATTTTAAAGAACTCTATGGGTTTGGCATCAATTGGGATGTTAAATACCAACATGGAAAAAAGATTTCTTGAATCTGACCGCCAAGTAGGTGTGGATCTTAAAGGTAAGGTCAATCATTCAGCCTGTAGATGGTGTTATGATAAAATTCCATTTGAGGAATTAGTCGTAAACGCAAAAAAAATCGGTTTGCAATCTATTGAATTAACAGGTCCAGAAGAATGGGATATTTTGAAAAAACACGATATGACTGCAGCTATCGGTTGGGGCAAATACCCAGAGGGTATGGGCTTAACGAACTTTTTCAATAAGGTCAAAAATCATGATCAACTTGTTCAATTCTATGAAGATTTAATTCCAAGAGCAGCTAAGGCTGGCGTAAAAAATTTAATCACATTTTCAGGAAATAGAAATGGGATTAGCGATGAACAAGGATTAATCAATTGTAAAGTTGGTCTTCAGCGAATCATGAAAACAGCTGAAAAACACGATGTCACCATCTCTATGGAATTGCTGAATTCAAAGGTTAATCACAAAGATTATCAAGCAGATCATACAGAATGGGGTTCGGTTTTGTGTGAAATGGTAGGTTCTGATAAATTCAAATTGCTTTATGATATTTATCACATGCAAATTATGGAAGGTGATGTAATTGCAACCATCAAAAAGAATTATCAATATATTTCGCATTATCATACGGGTGGTGTACCGGGTCGTCATGAAATTGATGAAACGCAAGAATTAAATTACGCAGCAATCATCAAAGCGATTTATGATACAGGCTACAAAGGCTTTATTGGACAAGAATTCATTCCTGCGAAAGAAGACAAAATGGCCTCTTTAGAGCAAGCAGTTAAAATTTGTGACATTTAACAAGGAATTGATAATTTGACAAAACACTGACAATCAAATAGTTAATTATTGATTTTATCAGTTTATTTATAATAAATCAAAAAGCCATTTTAATGGCTTTTTTGATTTAAAAACATTGTATTATTTCGGGCATACATTTAAAATACCTGCCCACCATGAAATCATACCTAACCATATACGCATTTTTTATAATAAGCTCAATAAGCAGTTTTAGTACAAAAGCACAATGTCCTGAGATTTCCAAGCAACCTATTAGTCAAACCGATTGCGAAGGAAACAGTATTCGAATGCTGGTTGAAAGCAATGGAACCAACTTTCAATGGGAAAAGAAGAGACTGAATGATACTGATTTTAAAGCCATTTCGGGAGCAACTACAACCAATCTTCAAATCTACCCTACAGGTGGCCTAGAACATCCAACAGGAACACTGTACCGAGTGAAGGTACTCTCAAAAACCTGTGAAGTCACCTCTGAATCAGCTTCTATCACGCTTAATTCCATCGAGTCGATCTTGAATCCACTTATCTGTGAAAGATCTTCCAATAGCCTTAAAGCAATTATTCCTAATTCCATTCAAGGCAATATTAAAAGTTATCAGTGGACAAGATCAATCAATGGAGGTCCATTTCAAGATTTGATAGAAGATGATACTTTTGCTGGAACTAATAGTAATGAGTTAATCATTAAAAATGCTCCTGTTTCCATTGATGCACAAAAAATCAAAGTTAGAATTGAATTTCAAGTAAGCGGAAACAATGATAATGAAGGTTCTTTACTCAACTTGAATCAGACAGCAACTTGCCCAAGAACCAGTAATGAAGTAAGTATTCAAATCAAAACATCCCCTATTCCCACTCATAGTACCCCCCTTTTTAAAGGCTGTGTGAATAGCCCGATTAGTGTCACATCCAATGGATGTTACCCATACACTACATTTTGGTATAACTCAAATGGAGATAAAATTGCAGAAGGTGCCAAATATATTTACACTCCATCCGACCTTAATTCTTATTCATTTAAAGCAAGTTGTTTCAAAAATGGTTGTGAAAGTTTAAAAAGTGCGGGTACAAGTGCACAAGGATTTAACATTCCAGCGGCTCCTCAAAATGCAGGAACGCCTTTAATCATCAAAAGTGGAACTAATCTTACTTTTAAAGCAAGCGGTGGGACAAATAATATTTGGTATCTAAATGAAAATGATGCCAATTATATCAGTACGGCAACAAGTATTACAGTTAAAAACGTAATCAATGAGGCGAATGATGATATGTTCATTTCAAGGTGGGTTTCTCAAAAAATAAATGAATGCGAAGGACCTAGAGCTAAAATTGAAGTACTAATTCCTGCCAAATTAATTGCTGATGCAGGTCAAAATTCAACTCTAAAAGGAAATGAATTATACTCAACTGCTACTTTCACTACTGCTCAAAAAGGTGTTCCTCCATATCAATATTTTTGGACCTCTTCAGCACCAATTGATTTCCCAAATTCTTCGAATCCAAACATTGGACCATTTACCAGCTCTGGATTTATCAAATTAACAGTCATTGATAGCCAAAATTCAATTGCAGAAGATATTACAGATATAATTTGGGAAAAGGTTGAACCGATAAAAGTGGTAAGTCCTGTTCCTGCAATTCCAGCACCTGTGGATTCCGTTGTTAACAAACCAGCGGTTGTTGAACCTGTCGCAGTTATTTATCCTGCGCCTGCGATTCCAGCACTTGTAGATTCTGTTGTTAACAAACCTACGGTAACTGAACCGATAGCAATTATTAATCCTGCCCCTGCAATTCCAGCACCTGTGGATTCCGTTGCTAACAAACCAGCGGTCGTTGAACCTGTCGTCATTGTTAACCCTGTCCCTGCAATCCCTGCACCTGTAGATTCCGTTGCTAACAAACCAACTGTCGTGGTCGTTGTTAATCCTGTACCTGCAATTCTAGCACCTGTGGATTCCGTTGTTAACAAACCTGCGATCGTAGAACCTGTGGTCATTGTTAATCCTGCACCTGCAATTCCTGCTCCCGTGGATTCCGTTGCCAACAAACCAGCTGTCGTTGAACCTGTAGCCATAGTTAATCCTGTACCTGCTATTGCTGCACCTGTAGATTCCGTTGCTAACAAACCTGCGGTCCTTGAACCTGTTGTCATTAATAATCCTATTCCAGCTATTCCTGTACCTGTGGATTCAGTTGTTAACAAACCAACTATCGTTGAACCCGTGGTCATTGTTAATCCTATACCTGCAATGCCAGCTCCTATGGATTCTGTGGCGAACAAACCTGCGGTCGTTGAACCTGTTGCCATTGTTAATCCTGTACCTGCAATTCCTGCACCTGCGGATTCTGTAGCGTTCAAACCTGCAATTGTTGAACCTGTCGTAGTTATTAATCCTGCGCCTGCAATTCCTGCACCTATTGATTCCGTTGCTAATAAACCTGCTATTGTAGAACCTATAGTCATTGTTAATCCTGTGCCTGTAATTCCTGCTCCCGTGGATTCCGTTGCCAACAAACCAGCTGTCGTTGAACCCGTGGTCATTGTTAATCCTGCGCCTGCAATGCCAGCTCCTGCGGATTCTATTGTTAACAAACCTGCTGTCGTTGAACCCGTAGTCATTGTTAATCCTGCACCTGCTATTCCTGCACCTATTGATTCCGTTGCTAACAAACCTGCTATTGTAGAACCTATAGTCATTGTTAATCCTGCGCCTGCAATTCCTACACCTGTAGATTCCGTTGCTAACAAACCAGCGGTCGTAGAACCTATAGTCATTGTTAATCCTGCGCCTGCAATTCCAGCACCTGTGGATTCCGTTGTGAACAAACCTACGGTCGTTGAACCTGTAGTTATTATTCCTGTTCCAGCAATTCCAGCGCCTATAGATTCTGTTGCTAACAAACCAACTGTCGTTGAACCTGTGGTCATTGTTAATCCTGTGCCTGTAATTCCGACTCCTATAGATTCCGTTGCTAACAAACCAGCGGTAACTGAACCAATAGCGATTGTTAATCCTGTCCCTGCTATTCCTGCACCTGTAGATTCCGTTGCTAACAAACCTGCGGTCATTGAACCTGTTGTCATTGTTAATCCTATTCCAGCTATTCCTGCACCTGCGGATTCTGTTGCTAACAAACCTGCGGTCGTTGAACCCGTCGTCATTGTTAATCCTGTCCCTACAATTCCAGCACCTGTGGATTCCATTATTAACAAACCTGCGATAACTGAACCGATAGCGATTGTTAATCCTGCTCCAATAGTTGTCATATCGACTCCAATCTTCACAGAACCAGTCATGATAGAAACTCCAGCAATCTCAAATCCACAATTACCCATTAATTGTGAGCCAAGCATAATTCCAATAACGAGTATTGATTCTTTGACTTTTATTGATGAGTCAGATATCACGACTCCAGTTATCATAGATTCAACAATAATACTTATAGATACAATTGAAAAAAATTGCGATAGTTCATTCTATCGAATAAAAATAAGTGGATGTACACTATTCAAAAAAGAACCCTTTTTCAAATCCATTCAACACATTTCAGGAAACGAATTTGAAATAATCATTCAAGCTGATACGAATCTTCATTTTCAATTTACATGTGAAAACCTAAAAACAACATCAGATACCATCTTTCTTACCCGTCTAAAAAAACCAGAAATCTCTATAGTGAAAAATTTTAAAGATATAATCTGTGCGACAAGCCCCATAAGTATTGAAAGTCATTGTAGTGAAAGGATAAATTTTATCAACTGGGAAAAAGATGGACACAGCTTTTCTAGGACTGAACTAATCAGTGAAAATATTGAAAATGGATATTATCAGGCTGTTTACCAAGATAATGACTGTATATATAGATCTGAATTAGTTGTTATTGATAGATACCCAATCGTACAAAAACCGATCATAAAAGTTCCTAAAAATAAAATCTGCAAAGAAGAAAAGATCGTGTTAATTAGTAATGATACTTACCCCTATTCTGAATGGAACAATCATAGTAACACAAATACAATTACGTTCCAAAAAACGAATAGCGGCACATATCCCATTCAATTGAGAGTAAGTGATAATGGAATTTGTTGGTCTGATTGGTCTGACACGAAATACATTACGGTAATCGATACACCCAAAAAACCAGTAATCAATCAAAATTTAATTGAATTCACGCCAAACGATTCGGTTCAAATAAATATTACAGAAACTGCTTTAAAATATGAATGGACAAATGGACGATCAAATCAAACAATATACGCAAGCAAGGAAGATACCATTCAATATAGAATTCAAAATTTTGATGGATGTTGGTCAAATTTCAGTGATCCAATAATTATTAGGCCTTTTAATTCAATCAAAAAGCCATCAGTATTAAACGAGGAATTAAATCTGACAAATGCTGAAAACAACCCTATGATCGAAATAAAAACATCAATCTTTCCTAACCCCAATCATGGAGATTTCTTATATTTATCTTCTAATAAATCATTACAAAACTCAGAAATAATCATTTATGATTTAAGAGGTGAAGTGGTCTATACTAAAATAATAACGGAGAATTATGAAAAAATCAACTTCGAAAATATTGATTTAAAAAATGGTATATATTTATTGAAAATTATCGCAAAAGATTGGAGTGAAACAAAAAGATTATTGATAATAAAATAGTTGATGAGGGAATGAGCTGATTAGATTTTGATTAAATCAACCAGCTCATTCCAACACTCAAATTACGATTACTCATATATCCCTTTTGCCACTTTTTCACTCAATGATTTTGGAGCAACCCAAGCTAAAAAGGCACCCAATTTATTTATAAAGCCAGTGATCACTTCAGGTTTCTTTGCAAACATTCCTTCAACGGCAATTTTTGCAACAGACTCAGGTGTCATCGTAACCTTTTCTGCCGCTTTTCTAGCCTTATCTTGCAAATTAGCTCGATCATTAAAAGAAGTACTTGTAGCACCCGGACTAACTACTGTGACTGAAATTCCCTTTTTTAACCATTCATGGTGCAAGCCTCTTGAAAAATTAAGCACAAAAACTTTTGTTGCAGCATATAAACTCATTAATGGAATTGCTTGATAAGCTGTTGAACTTGCAATATTTAAAATATAGGTTTGACCTTTTCCTTCTAACATTGGGAAAAATCGATAACAAGATTCAACCACTGCATTCATATTCACTTGCATCATTTTTTGATGATCAGAAAGGCTATATTTTTCAAAATCTCCTACCAAGCCGTATCCAGCATTATTAACCAAAATTCGAACGTCGACATTTTTTTCAACAACCCAATCGAATAATTTTGAAACCGCATCTATTTGGGATAAATCCAAAACCAAAAATTCTACTTCAACATTGAATTTCTTTTTTACCTCATCCTTGACCATTTGCAATTCATAAGAATTACGAGCAACAATTAATAAATGATAACCTCTTGATGCTAACTCAAATGCTATTTCACGACCTATTCCTTTACTTGCTCCTGTTATTACTGCGTACGACATATTGATCTATTTTTTACAAAGGTAAGACATAAAAAAAGGCTGTCAATTTTGACAGCCTTTTATACTTATTTTTTAGGAGCTGTTGCAGGCTCAGGATTGAAATAAGCTTTGATATCTGGATCATCAGCTTTTATTTCCTGGGCTTTCAGGAACATCTCTTTTGCTTTTGCTTCATCTTTGGTCATAGATAAATTATATCCACCCAAATACTTATATGCTTCAAACAATTGATTTTTATCTTCTTTGTATTGACTTGCTTTATCTGCTTTTTGAGTTTCAACAGCAGTTAAAAACTTCTCATAATGCTCACGGCCTAACCATTTTGTACCACTAAAATCAATAAAGTTATTAGCACGAGCTCTATTGATATAGAAAGGAGGCCATTTGTCATTGATTTCGATTGCTTTTGCAAACATTGAATCAGCACGCATTGCCATCGCAGGACGAGCAATTGTGTCAGCTTTATTGATGTAAGCAGCAGTTAAATACAAATCCATCGCTACTTTAAAATAATCTCCTGAACCAACAGTTTGATTTTTTTTCTTTTTCCAATTGATACTATTCAATCCAGCTGCTGATGCATCTAAATATCTCTTTTGCTTGTAACGAATATCATGAATCATTGAATAAACGTTATTGTTTGTATCTAAAGGTGCAGCTTTCTCAAAATAAGCTATAGCTAGGGAATCTTTACCTAAACCTTGGTATCCTTTTCCAAAATAGATATCATCTTGGTAAAAAGGTTTTACACCACGCTTAACCATACCATCTAAATTATCAATTCCTTGTTGAAAATTACCCATTTCAACATTCGAATATCCACGCATACGGAAAATGTCATTATCCTTTACGCCTTTAGATTCAGCTTCATTTGTGTATTTCATTGCACCATCATAATCTTTAGAAAGAAACAATAATTTCGCAGTTTCTAAAGTAACTTCTGGCGTAGCCTCTGCTTTTTCTAAATACTTTCTAAAATAACGAGAAGCATTCTTATATTGATTTCCTACGATCAAATACTCACCATAACGTTTGATACCTGGTGCATAATTAGAATCTAAATCTAAAGCCTCTTTGTATCTAGCTTGAGTTTCTTTGTAGTTTTTACCACGTAGATAAACAACTCCGATTTTAATTTTCGCCTTAACGTTCTTAGGGTCCTGCAACAAAGCTTGCTCATAAGCAGTTACAGCATTTCCTCCATCGTTCTTAATCAAATAAGCATCACCTTTTACAATATATTGCTCAGGTGTGGGAAGCTTTTTCGTTTTTTCTTGAATCAAATCAATCAAACGAATGGCTTCTGCTGGATCATTGTTTGAAGCATTGAAACTATCCTCTTTACCTAAAATATAATACATTTCGTAGGCCTCAGCAATGCGATACAATACTTCTGGATTTTTAGATTTAGTCTCAGCTAAAATACGATCAAATTCCACTTTCGCAGCATTAACATTATTTTGACCCACTAAGATAGAAGCTAAACCAACTTGATTAAGGTAATTTTTTGGGTCAGCTGCCTTCCCTTTTTCAAATGCAGCTTTTGCTGAATCCCAATCACGGCGATTTAAAAAATAATACCCCAAATAAAAATAATTTTCTCCAGTAGGTGCTGAAGCAACTAAAGATTCAAATACTTGCTTAGCTCTGTTTGGTTGATGACGATCTAAAAAATTAAGACCATCTTGTACTGTTTGACCTAAAGCCATATTGGAGATCAATAAACCCAATCCCACAATCCACGATTTCATTTTCTTCATTGTTAATAAATATTAAAAGCTTTTATGTTTTTTTCTTAGGCTTACATTGAAAAAATTCAACTAAATACCAAAAAAGTTAAATTGCAAATAGAGTACAAAAATAATTATAAATCTTCAAATAATTTCAAAAATCGACTATAAAAATTAATTATTGACTAATTTGATATTGTCTAATCGTGATAGGTCGGGTCAGAGGAATTAATCCATCCTTCAATACAATTAATTGACCCATATCACCACAAACATAATTTACAAAACCTGTACCTAATCCAAGATAAGACTCTTTCAATATAATTTTAATTTCCCTTCGTAAGGGGTATTTTTTTAAGGCTAAATTATAGCCAAAAGGTTGGAAATAATCTTCTTTCAATTTTGTTTCGTTGGCAGCAACGGACATAATATTGACAGAACGAATAAATCCTAAAGAGGTTGGATTATCTCCATCGCTTATCCAATTCGAGCCAATTAAACCAATCGAATTTGGATGCTCTTTCACGTATTCAATTACTTTTTTATTAGAACCGGCCGCAAATACATTCAAACTTGCATTTGCAGGAATTTTAAATAAATCCATTAGATACTTTATATTACTTGAATTCGCCTTATCAACAACCAAAGTAATTGGACCTTTGGATTTTTGAGCCCCGATAGATTCCCAAGTTTTCAGGTTACCAAGTAATACATTTTTCAATTGATTTAGATTGATTAATGTATCCGAATTAGATTTATTAACCAACAAGGCTATCCCATCAGCAGCAAAACGAAAACTACGATAAGTTATTTTTTCGCGCTTAAAGATTTCTTGCTCAGCGTCCGTCAAATCTCTTGTAACGATAGCAGCACGAACCTTATCATTCAATAAATCTGCAATAGATTCATTTTCAACACCTAATTTTAAATGGATTTTAGCGAAATGATAATTGTCTTCAAAAGCTGCCTTTTCTGCATTCAAGACATGTTGAAAAGATTCGTCCACTGCAATTATAATTTCACCTGTAGCAGGACCATCTTTTTGTTTTTGATCACTATTCTTAGAACAAGAACTAATCATTAACAAACTAAATAATATAAAATAAGCATATTTAGGATTCATATTCGCCATATTTTTCAGAAGGGTCATCATTTAAATCATCAAATTCTTTCCAATAGATATAAGCACGAACCAAGCGAAAAAGTCCATAAATCATAAAAAGTATACCCAACAAATAAACAGTGGGAACTCCGAACAAAAGACCTAATTGAAATTCAGAAACAAAAGCAACATAATAGCCTAGACTTGCATAGGCAATAGCAACAATGGTTCTAAAAAACACATTAATCCAAATGGCTAAGGGCTTTTTCATATAATCCTTTTTAAATAAACAGACCTGCCAAATAAAGTGTTTAGCAGGTCTGCAATTAATCAAATCTATAATTACTCAGACAATTGGAAAGTAATTGGCTGGGTAAATCTTGAACGTACTGCACGTCCAGCTTGTTTACCAGGATTCCATTTAGGACCTGATTTAATTACACGAATAGCTTCTTCATCACAACCGAAACCTACAGATTTGATAACCTGAACGTCTTGAATGGAACCATCCGTATTAACAACGAACTGAACATATACTTTACCTCCAACATTCGCTCTTTGAGCTGCTGATGGATACTTCAAACTTCTTTGAAGGTATCTACCAAATGCTGCAGGCCCACCAGGGAACTCAGCATTTTGCTCAACTGCAGTAAAGATTTCATCTTCAGCAGGCTTAGGTGGCTCAACTGGCTCCTCTTTACCTTTAGAATCTGGATCTACTGGTGGCTCATAATTTTCGGTTTCACCTTTAACAGTTTCCGAAGCCGTATTACCTCTAACCTCCTCTGGTGGTGGCTCTGGTTTTGTTACTTCTTCATCATGTTTAATCTCTGGAGGTAAAAACTTAGTAGTTGTTACCTTAGGGATTTCTTTTGGTGGTGGCGGTGGTGGCGGAGGAGGCAATTCCACTTTCTTTGCAGGTGGCGGAGTGTCCAACTTCATTACCTCAGCTGTCACCTCTTGTTTTTCTTGGATATTAGCAGTCAACTGTTTCCAGAATGCAGCTAATAATAAAGCTCCAACAAAAAGTGCCGAACCTAGTAATACCGACCGCTTGATTACTTTTGGATAAGTTGTCCTTAAAACAAAAGCCCCAAACTCACGGTTCTTATCTTTAAAGATAATGTCATCCAACGTAGCATCATTGCTTATTACTTGTGACATATTTGATTCTATTTAAAAATTAATTAAAAGGGTAAAACCCATTATTTACCTGAACGTTTTATTAAATCCTCAGAAGCTGGATCAATTTCTAATAAAGCATAACGCTTATTATTGGTGATCGCACATTCATCAAGCATATCGACCATATTACGGTACTTCGCTTTCTTCGTCGGCTTAATTACTAAGGTAAAGTTACTACCAACCTTCGCTTTCAAATCCGCAATAACCTTGCGTATTCCAGTGGCTGAATAATCGGTAACCTCCAATACTGTAGCTGACTCAGTAGGAATACCTTGGTAATAATACACCTTGTTCTCATCTGGAATAACCGTTAAGGTTTCAGACAATTTAACAGGAGATGTTTCCTTAGTATCCGTTTTGTCAGGCATGTTTAATTGCATGGTTACAGGCTTTGCCAACGTAGTCGTCAACATAAAGAAAGTAATCAATAAGAAGCCTAAGTCTACCATTGGGGTCATGTCGATTTTGGTCGACATTTTTTTACTTCGCTTCTTACCTCCGCCTTTCTTGCCTCCACCGGAGCTATCTATTTCTGCCATTTCTTATTCTAATTAAAAATGTAAACTTTTATTTTGGTCTATTCTCAGGTGAAGTAACCAATTGGAAGATATTAATATTTTGCGCTTGCAAAGTACCAATAACATCAGCAAATACTTTGTAATTACTGTTCTGATCTCCCTTTATAGCAATCTTCAACTCAGGATTTGATAATTTGGCATATCCTACCCAATATGATAATTCATTATTGGCTGAGTCAATTGGGACTCCTTTAAGAAAACCTTTATCCTTTGCTTCAGAAGGTTTCATTCCTAACACCTGACGCATTGCACCTGCTGGATAACCCACAATTTCAGAAGCTAAATAATTCTTCTTCATTGTAGCTGTCAAAGCGATTCCATAGCGATTAGCCATACGCTCCAACATAAATTCTCTAGCTGCACGGTCGTCAGTTGCCAAATATACCCCTCCCTCATTCGAAACACTGATGGTTAATAATCCATCCTTTATATTCAAAGGTTTCTCCGAAATAGATGACGGTGGTACGATCGTAACTGCCTCCTCAGGACGAAACTTCGCGGTTAACATGAAGAACGTCAATAAAAGGAAAGCCACGTCACACATCGCTGTCATATCGAGTGAAACACTTTGTCGTTTGGCTTTAACTTTTGGCATAACAATTTAAATTTGAACTGTGAAAAAATAATATACACGCAGACTTAACTGCAGGGTTCAAATATTAATTATGATGCGTAGCATAGTTTTGGTTTACACTTAAACCAATCTCATCAATGCTGTAAGTTAACTCATCAATTCTAGATGTAAATAAGTTATAAGCAATGATACAGATAGCTGAAGTACCAATTCCTAATGCAGTATTAACAAGTGCCTCAGAAATACCATTTGCTAAAGCAGTTGAATCAGTTGATCCTCCTGAATTACCTAATGCCGAGAACGCTTTAATCATACCGATTACAGTACCTAATAAACCGATCAAAGTTGAAACTGATGCTAATGTTGCAATGATAGTTAAGTTTTTCTCTAACATTGGTAACTCCAATGAAGTAGCTTCTTCAACTTCTTTGCTCAATGCAGCTAATTTTTGCTCCTTATCAAGAGAAGAATCAGAAATTAATTGCTTGTATTTTTTGATAGCAGATAAAGTAACGTTACCTACTGAACCTTTTTGCTTGTCGCAAGCCTTGATAGCAGCCTCAACATCATCTTTGTCTAGAGCAGCTTGAACTGAACGTACGAATGCATTTACATCACCAGTACCTTTTGCTTTACCGATAGTGAATAAACGCTCAATTGAAAATGTTAATGCAGTTAAGAAACATGTCATTAAAACTGGTACAATAACTCCACCCTTGTAAACGATACCGAAATAATCGCCTGGAAGTGGGTGTCCTTCGCTAGTACCACCTTCGAAGTGAGATCCATCACCCATTACAAAATTGTAAATTGCTAAAGCGATGACAAATAAAATGATAAGAATTAATCCTGCAGAAATACCGCCTGATTTTTTTGGGGCTGCAGCTGGCTTAGCAGCTGGCTTTGGTTGTTGTGTACTCATTAGTTTGTAATTTGGGGGTTAAAGAATTATTTGTTAAACAACACTTTTGGAAAAAACAACTAAACGTAGTTTTCATAGTTTTCGCTGTCGCTGTTTTTCTCTTTAAAGGCAAAAGTAATGCAATTCTAATTTAATTTTGATAACCTACAAAGTCCTTACAACGGAAATTTATTGCCATTTTTTTTCATCCATTGTATTAATTTGATATTTTCTTCAAAAATTCAAGCATAATAGGGTACTTTTTTTAGAATTAAAAAATTAAAAAAAAATTAAAAAAAATTAAAATTTCGTCGCAAACTTTCAAAATTCACTCAGTATTTCAATTAACTTTGAAAAATTCGTAAAAAATCATCCATGGATTCTCCTTTCATTCCCAAAATCCCTAGAGCCTCAAACAGAAAAAATGAAAGCCATTCCCTCAAAGAAGCCATAGAATCTTTGCTAAAAATCTACCAACTCCAAAATAAATTTGACGAAACTTATGTTGAAGCAAATTGGGAACAAATCATGGGAAAACCCATTGCAGCAAGAACTATTTCCGTGCATGTTAAAAACGAAAAACTGTATTTAAAACTAGATTCTGCTCCCTTGAAAAAAGAATTATTGATGGCCAAACAAAAAATGATTGAATTAATCAACAAGTCAGCCCAAAATGAAATTATTAAAGAGGTTATTTTCCTATAATTATACCTTCCTCTTCCGTCCTTAATTCATAAGCAAGAAAACACCATACCAGAAATAGGGGCAATATCATTAAAGCATAAGGATTAATCCAGTGCTCCCTAAGGTATTTCGGGAAAATATCTGTGGGAGAAAAACTAGAAATCAGTAAAGTGAAAACTAACAAAGCCCAATGAATTTTACTTTTCTTAGACAAAACAAACCAAAGTCCCACTCCAGGAAAGGCCATGATTAAGGTAGGCGACTCTGTGCCAGTACTCGAAAGCATCAAATAAAGAAGCATAAATGCCAAAATTCGCAATTGAAAAATGCGATTATCCCATTTACTTGTTTGAAAAAACACCCAAACATTTAACATCATCGAAGGTATCAAGAACCATAAATTTGACAAATCGCCGATTTGAGTAATTCTTCGGATCATACCCATGACACAAACGTCTGTCCTAGTATTGGCCAAATCTACATTTATATCATTTTTATGGTTTAACACATGCATCCAATCTATATAACATTGAATGCCATAATGCCAACCTCCTGCCAATAATGGCAATGCAAGGATCAACAACGTCCAGAAAATAAAATATTTTACAAATTTCCACTTGTCCTTAGTGAAAAAGAAAAACGCCAATCCAATTACGCCATATAATTTGATAAAAATGCCCAATGCAATAAACAAAGTTGCCCAGCTGACTTTATCATTTATTAAAAACACATAGCTCCAAATAATCATAGCCACGCAAAGTCCATGAAACTGTGTATTTAACAGTGCCGTGATCAATGAATTTAGAATAATCCATAATATTCCGCTTTTCTTTTCGATGCCCAAGGGCAAATTCCAAATGGCAAAAAACAAAGCTAATGCATTCAATGTATTCCAAAACACCAATGAAACTGATGTGGGTAAAACGGCAAAAGGAGCAATTAAAATAGAAAATATTGGCCCATATAAATATAAATCGAAGTATTCTTTGGGATACAATTCATACAAATTTACCTTTTGTATAAAATGCCCATAGCTAGAAATGAATATGATAAAATTATTGATATGCGAATTTATTTCACCCAATGAATATTGCTTTATGGCTGTCACTACACCAGCCAGCATCCACAGAATGAAAAGTACTTTTTCATTTTTATACCAATATTTACTTTGATTCATTGCTTAAAGTTTTAACGTAATCAGCCATAGTAGTAAAGTCTCCTAATTTTTCTTTTTTCAACCATTTCAATAAATCAGAAAGTTTCTTTAGCAGTTCTCCTTTTGAACCTTTCTTTACGTGATTGGGTAATGGATACTTCGATAAATCGGTAAATTCCCAAGGATGAAAATAAATATTTAAAAATCCATGTTCCTTTAAGGTATCCTTGACCAATTTTTTATACACCCCAAGTGGGAAATTTTTAAAAGACAACCAAAAAAGAGGTATTCGCAAATTGGGACTAACTGATGCAGGAACATTCCATAAATCATGTTCAAAAAAAGGCAATTTGGGCGATTTTAAATGATTATATCGACCCGGAATCCAAGTTGGATTCAAAGATGAATGAAATTGGTAACCCGCTTTTTTTATTTCCAGCTCATCTACATATTGCATCCTAGCCATACGAAAGCCTAAGACTTGTTTTCCACTTAGGTTTTCCAAAAGCAATTTTGAGGATAATAAATCTGTTTTTGCATCAAATTTTCCATGAAAAAAACCATGCGAGGCCAATTCATGCTTTTTATGTAATTGCTTAATCCATTCAGGATTGTTCTCTGCATAAACACCTGTACAAAAAATAGTGATCGGAATCTCCTCCTGCTCAACAACCTCCATGAAATTAGCTAAGCCTTTTCGCGACAGCTCTAATTGTTCTTCTAAAGACAAGCCATAGCCATATTCCATAGGAACATCACATTCTTCGACATCGATGGTAATCAATATTTTATTCTTCATTATTTGAAAAGTCCACGAATCAATATCGAAGAGAAATTAAGTAACTCTGTCAAAATAGTTTTCGTTTTCATGGTAGAAAACACAACCCCTTCTCTCACCTGAACATATATCCAATCGACTCGAATATCTTTTGCCTTGGAAGCCAAAACCAAAAATTCCATGTCAAACAAAAACGCTGGAATTTTCGTCTTAAGAAAAATTGCTTTCCCTTTTTGATTAAAACCTTTTAAACCGGATTGAGTATCTTTTACTTTAAGCTTTGGGAAAAATAAATAATTCATCACTTTCAGCGACAAAGAAAATATTTTCCTCATTGTTGGTAATTGGTCATAATATTGCTCGTCCCTTACTCCAACCACAATATCTGCTTTTTGATTTAACAGCCTGTCCAACATATCTTTCGCATTTTCAATCAAATAAGGATAATCAGCATCGGTATAAATGACAATTTCAGCCTTAGTTTGTCGGACGGCTTCTCTCAAAGCGGCACCTTTTCCTTGATTTTGCTCCAAAGAAATAAAATGAAAATTTGGTATTGAATTTTCTAAAAATTGAATATCCTCTGTTAGTATACCTTGTTTGCTTCCATCATTGACTACATAAACAGAAACAAGTAAATCCTTTGGAATAACATCCTTAAAAAGATTGAAATAATATAACAAATCCTTCGCCCATCCAGCATGTGGGTTATAAACTGGATGCACCAAATCGAGGGAGTTAATGTCTTTCAAAGTTGATTATTTTTCTAAAATTACAAATTTTACAATAATACACCTTCAAATCAAATTTGTTAAACCATAAATTCAAATTAATTTGCAATAAATTTGACTAATTATGCTATTCCCTGAACTTTTAAAAAAGGGTGACGATGTGATGATAATATCCCCTGCATCCCCTCCTACTTCCGAAAACTGGAAGAGTGGCATACAAGCATTGGAAGATTGGGGACTTAAAGTTCATTTTTCGCCTAATTGTTTTGCCCAACATTTTGGACTTGCAGGTACAGATCAGCAAAGATTAGCAGATTTGCAATTAGCCATAAATCACCCGGGCATAAAAGCCATTTTACCGCTAAGAGGAGGATATGGTTGTAGTAGAATTTTGGATCAAATAGATTTTTCCGCATTGTTAAAGTATCCGAAATGGATTGTTGGATTTTCTGATATCACGGCCTTGTTGGTTCATTTGGATTCTATTGGGATAGCTGGTATTCATGGCCCAATGCCCCATAATTATATTCAAGATGGTGGAGAATTGGCTCTTGAACAATTACATCAATTATTATTTGAAGATCATTTTTCTATTGAATTAAAAAGTCATCCCTTAAATAAATTAGGCGAAACCTCCGCTCCTATCATCGGTGGAAATCTTTCTTTATTGGTTCATTTATTGGGAAGTCATAGTTTTCCAAATCCAGCAGGAAAGATTTTGATTCTTGAAGAAATTGGAGAAAGATTATACCATGTGGATCGAATGCTTGTTCAATTAAAAAGGGCAGGCGTTTTTAATCAGTTATCAGGTTTATTAATTGGTGGATTTACTGATTGTAAAGAAGCTAGTTTGGCTATGGGAAAATCGTTGGAAGAATTGGTATTAGAACATACGGAAGGATTTGATTTTCCCATTGTTTTTGATTTTCCAAGTGGACATATTTCGAATAATTTACCGCTTCCTTTTGGAAAAAAAATCAACTTATTGGTAAAAAAAGATAAAGTCCAATTAACTGATTAAAACCTATTCAATTTGCATATATATTGCCGACATAAAAATAAAATATGTTAGCAAAAACCTTTGGAAGTGCTGTATTTGGCGTTTCCGCATACCTAATCACCATAGAAACGAGTGTAGATCAAGGAACCAAATGTTTTTTGGTTGGCTTACCTGATTCTACCATCAAGGAATCCATTCAAAGAGTGGAATCAGCTATTAAAAACATTGGTTTCTTTTTCCCGAGAAGAAAAGTAGTCGTAAATCTTGCACCAGCGGATGTAAGAAAAGAGGGCTCAGCCTATGATCTCCCAATCGCATTATCCATTTTACATGCTTCTGAACAAGTTCACTTTCAAGAATTAGAACAATTTGTAATCATGGGTGAACTTTCCTTAGATGGAATTTTACGTCCCATAAAAGGAGCTTTACCAATCGCGATGGAAGCTCAAAAAAGAGGTATCAAAAAAATCATTTTACCGAAAGAAAACGCCATTGAAGCGGCTGTGGTGAAAGATGTGGAAGTCTATGGTATGGAAACTTTGTACGATACCATTCAATTTCTAAAAGGAAAGCAATATTTCCCTCGAATTGAAGTGGATGCGAGAGAATTATTCTTTGATAAAATGCAATGTTTCGACGTCGATTTTTCCAATGTACAAGGACAAGAAAATGCAAAAAGAGCTTTTGAGATAGCCGCTGCAGGTGGACATAATTTAATTATGGTGGGTCCTCCTGGGGCAGGTAAAACCATGTTAGCCAAAAGGATACCTAGCATTTTACCTCCATTAAGCTTAAAAGAAGCGCTTGAAACAACCAAAATACATTCAGTGGCAGGAAAACTCATTGGTAAATCTTCTTTAATTTCTACCCGTCCTTATAGAAATCCGCATCACACGATTTCGACGGCAGCTTTGGTGGGAGGAGGTTCAACTCCACAACCGGGAGAAATTTCATTGGCCCATAATGGAATTTTGTTTTTAGATGAACTTCCAGAGTTCAATAGAAATTCATTAGAAGTAATGCGTCAACCCTTAGAGGATAGAAAAGTATTAATTTCTCGAGCCAAATGGGCGGTGGAGTTTCCTTCCAATTTTATGTTAATAGCTAGTATGAACCCATGCCCATGTGGTTATTATAATCATCCCATCAAAGATTGCGTTTGTGGTCCAGGAATTGTTCAGCGGTATTTAAACAAAATATCAGGCCCCCTTTTAGACCGAATTGATATGCATGTTGAAATTACACCTGTCAACTTTGAGGAAATGACCTCTGCTAGAGTTGCGGAGTCGAGTGAAAAAATTCGAGCAAGGGTTATACAAGCGAGAAATCTGCAAATCCAACGATTTGAGGGAAGCATGAATATTCATTGTAATGCGATGATGGGCTCCGAATTAGTTAAAAAAGTATGTCAATTAAATGAAGTTGGGCAACAGATTTTAAAACACGCCATGGAAAAATTACAATTGTCTGCGAGAGCATATGATCGGATTTTAAAAGTAGCACGAACCATCGCGGATTTAGATGTTTCAATTGATATTGAGTCTCATCATATTGCTGAAGCTATTACTTACCGAAATTTGGATAGGGAAAATTGGGCAGGATAATGTATTTTTGAGAAAAATAATAATTTATGAAGAAATCAGCTGGAATTATTTTATTACTGATCATCACTTTTTTTACTTCTTTTTCTCAGAAAGTCGCAAATCCATCATTTCGTAAATTAGAGAATATTGAAAACATATTTACGCTTGCTACTAAGGAAAAAAAGCCCGTTTTTTTAGAAGCCTATTTGCCCACTTGTCATCATTGCATGGCATACGATCAGACATTAAAAAAAGCTGAAATCAAAAATTACTTGGA
Source organism: Aquirufa sp. (assembly GCA_046073945.1). GTDB lineage: Bacteria > Bacteroidota > Bacteroidia > Cytophagales > Spirosomataceae > Aquirufa. The sequence goes on from JBJTNH010000044.1 coordinate 52,897, forward strand.
CAAAAACTTTCATGCCTACCAATTGGATCTTAGTCAAAAAGAGGCCAATGCATTTTTGAGAAAGCATAAAATTTATATCGCAACTACTCCAACTTTTCTAGTTTTTTCACCAGAAGGTAAGGTTTGGAATATTCAAGCAGCGGGGGAAGAAACCAATAATGTTAAAGACATCATTGGTTTATTAAATAGAGCAAAAGACCCTACTAAGCGTCAGCAAGCATTGGTTGAAGGTTTTGATAAAGGTGTTAGAAACCTAGATGATATGGTTTCTGCCGCTTCATTTACAAGATTGAAATTGGATACAACTAAAAATATTGAAATTGTCAATGAACTTGTAAGGTCCATTTCACCCAATGATTATGAGAACAAGGTCAGTTTTTTAATTGTCGAAAAGTTAATGATGGATGAAGAAAATCCATTGTTTGAACATTTGGTGAATAATATGAATAATTATACCAAAGATTTTGATACACTCAATGTCAAACAGGCTATTGAAAATACAATCATGACTAGTTTGTACAATAAAAATGCAACAAACTATTCAGAAGTAAGATTTCAAAAAATGAAAAATGCTTTAGCAAAAATAGGAGTTCCTGAAAAACAAATTGCTGCAAGATTCATCTACATGGAAGTGATGAAAGATTTGAAAAACAAGCAATTTGATTCGGCTATTTCAAGAATCAAATCATTTTATGGCACAGTAGAAATCCCTTTGAAAGAAAAAGAATTTTGGTGCAAAACTGTTTTAAAATACTTGCCATTAAATTCCGCTTGTCCATTTTAAAACACCACTGGATTTAATTTTGAATTAGCTAATGAGCCTGGCTCTAAGCCACATAACCATCTTTGACGATCTGCTTCCTGATTTTCATTTTGAGGTTGAATGACTTTGGCATTTGCATCTATAAAAATTAAGGTCATCACTTCTCTCATGGTTTGAGTCGTATTACCTGGAGCAGCATGCAATGTCCAACCCATGTGAAAAGTGGCATCTCCTGCATTCATTGTTTTTTGAGCTACGATTGGAAATTGATTATTTTTCACAAAATCACTGATAAAATTCTCTGATTCATCTGAAATCTTCATTGCTGGAAGTTGAACCTTTTGGGTTTTTGAAGCAAAAGTTAACATCCCCATTCCATCTTCAATATCAACTAAAGGCATCCACATAGTCACCGTTTTATCTGTATCAATTGGCCAATAATATTGATCTTGATGCCAAGGGGTATGTCCACCTCTGGGTTCTTTGAACAAAGCTTGGTCATGGTATAGACGAACACTTTCAACACCCAACAATTGAGCAGCAATTTGACCGAAACCTGCACACAATGAAAATTCTTTAACTAGATCATTGTCTTCCCAAAGATTCATCATTTGTAGAAACGCCTTTCCATAGGTATCTCTTTCAGACATGGGTTTTTGATTTTTCTTAAACTCTTCTGCCCAATTTTTGATGGCTTTTCGGTAAGGGCTCAACTGATCCTTTGAAATAATATTGGGCAAATAAATATGCCCATTTTCTTGAAAACTAGCTATTGATTCTGCCTTAAGGTCGTAATTGATGGTCATAAATTAATTTTTTGAACAAATTTCTAGAAAAAAAACTTTTGAATCCTCCTTAATATTTGTAAAAATTAATGCAATTTTACCCAAATTGACTAACTAAACACAGCAAACTGTAATTTTACAACATTTAATGAAAGCTTCTTTAGAACACCTGAATCAAGATTCTTTACAATCTTTTAGTATCAAAGAAGTCAAACAAGAACGTTTTGATGCGCCCTATCATTTTCATCCTGAATTGGAATTAACCTTGATTATATCTGGAGAAGGAAAAAGATTTGTAGGAAATCAGATTGCGGATTTTTCACCAGGGGACCTCGTTTTATTAGGATCTAACCTACCACATTGTTGGCAAAATCATCGTTCGGATTGGTTAAATGAAAATGAAAATTATTTAGCTTCTCAAGCCTTGGTCATACATTTTAACCAAGATTTTTTAGGCGAAACGTTTATGAGTCAACATGAATGCCAAAGCATCAAAAGCTTATTTGAAAAGGCTAAGAAAGGTTTTGTTATTCAAGGGCCGACGCAAGACAAAATAGCTAGAGAAATGCTTCAGTTGAATAATTTAGCCCCATTTCCTAAGCTAATATCATTCCTACAAATATTATATCATTTAAGCGTTGCATCGGCAGACCTTCAGCCAATTGAGAGTAGTGAATCCATCTATTCCCTTTCAAAAATTGATTTAGAAAGAATCAATCGAGTTTATGCTTATGTTATCGCAAATTACACTCAAGAGGTGCATTTAGACGAAGTGGCGCATTTGGCAAATATGACAGAAACAGCTTTTTGTCGATATTTCAAAAAGGTTACAAATAAAACATTTGTCGAATTAGTCACCGAATTTCGCGTAAAGCACGCATGTCAATTACTGAGAACGAGCAGTAAATCCATGGTAGAAATTTGTTTTGAAAGTGGATTTGGCAATCTTTCACATTTCAATAAACAATTCAAGGAATGGATGAAAGTTCCACCACTTCAATACAGGAAATTAACCAAAGAATGGCATAATTTAAAGGAATAACTACGCCTCCTCAGACTTTTTTTCTGGCATCAGAATACTTAAAATAATGCTGACAGCAAGTATTACAATAATTACTGCAAGAGAAGACAAAGTTCCGAATCCAATTTTTTCTAAAAATGAATGTGCGAGCATTTTAATACCAACAAAACTCAAAAGGACTCCTAAACCCATTGGTAAGAATCTGAACAATCCCATTAAATTCGAAAGAAAGAAAAACAAAGATCGTAAGCCCATCACCGCAAAAACATTGGAGAAAAATACGATATAAGGATCTTTGGAAATGGAAAATATGGCTGGAATGGAATCGACAGCAAAAAGTATGTCCGTAAATGCGATGACAACCACAACAACAAAAATGGGTGTTATGAAAATTTTGCCTGTTTTTCTAAAACGGACAAAAAACCGACCCGTAACATTTCTTTTATACACATTAAAAAACTTAGAAAGCATTAAAACCACTGGATGTTCACCAGGTTCAATATGTTCTTCATTTTCTTTACTAACTAATATTTTCACTCCCGTATAAACTAAAAAAGCACCAAAAACATAAATAATCCAATCGAATTGCTTCAACAAAGCAGCTCCTAAAAAGATAAAAATTAAGCGTAAAATGATAGCTCCCAAAACACCCCAAACCAAGATTTTCTTGTAATACCTGGCTTGAACACCGAAAGAGTTGAAGATCAAAATAAAGACAAAAACATTATCTGCCGACAAAGAATATTCGACTAAATAGCCCGTAATAAACTCCAGCGACATATTATTTTGAAAAACAGCTAATTGATCAGCAAAAGCGCCAGTTCCTAAATTAATATGTTTTGCATATTCTTGTTGAACTAATGTTAATGAGGGAATATCACTTATTCCATGCACCAATGCACCATTAAATCTCAAAAAAACATAAAACAAAACAGCTAATAAAACCCACACAGCACTCCAAAATCCAGCTTCTTTAAAAGTGACATCTTTATCTGGTCCTGATTTAAAAATACCAAGGTCGACCAACATAATTATAATAACGGCAACCGAAAAGACAATAAAAAATAGAGTTTCACTCATAAATAATTAATTTTGCTGTTTAATCAGACAAAGTTCGTAAATCTTTGGCTTATATCTTATGTACGAAGGAAAAAAGGTGATTGTTGTAATGCCTGCTTATAAAGCAGCACTAACACTTGAAAAAACATATAATGAAATCCCTCATGATTGGGTGGATGAAGTGATTTTAGTGGATGATCATAGTCCAGACAATACCGTCGAAGTGGCCAAGCAAGTGGGAATAAAGCATATCATTCGCCACGATAAAAACAAAGGTTACGGAGGAAATCAAAAAACTTGTTACAAAAAAGCCTTGGAATTGGATGGTGACATTGTGATCATGTTGCATCCCGATTATCAATATACGCCTTTGTTATTGAAGGCAATGATTTCTGTAATTGGAAATGGCTTATATCCCGTTGTTTTTGCTTCTCGAATTTTAGGAAAAGGAGCCCTAAAAGGGGGAATGCCGATTTATAAATACATAGCCAATCGTTTGTTGACATTGTTTCAAAACATTCTGATTAATCAAAAATTGTCGGAATACCACACGGGTTATCGTGCATTTTCAAAAGAAGTATTACAAGCAGTTAATTTCGAAAAATGTGATGACGACTTCATTTTCGACAATCAAATGGTGCTTCAAATATTTTGGAAAAACTTTGAAATTGGAGAGGTGACTTGTCCGACAAAATATTTCGAAGAAGCCTCCTCGATCAATTTCAAAAGAAGTTCCATTTATGGCCTGGGCGTCATTTGGTGGTCGATTCGTTATCGTTTGGCCAAATGGGGGCTGAGCTGGGATTTAATGAAGTAGAACTCGCGCTCAGCTGCGCTGAGTGCGCACTATAAATCGAACTTTTAGTTCGACAAAATCAGTTGCGTATAATCATTAGAACTTTCAGTTCGAAATACCAAAACTACAAGTTTTGTAAATAGTCCACACTCGGCTCAGCCGAGCGTGTAAACACTCGCGCTCAGCTGCGCTGAGTGCGCA
>JBJTNH010000045.1:0-28031 GCA_046073945.1 Aquirufa sp.
ACGAATAAACCTGCCAAAACATCAGCTTTATAGATATCAATCGCATCAATACCAGCAATCCCAACAAACGCAGCAAATAAAGCTAAAGACGTTAACGCCGCCGAAGCAATCGCAAATCCTTTACCAGTTGCAGCCGTCGTATTACCTACCGCATCCAAATTATCTGTACGGTCACGAACCTCAGAAGGTAATTGTGACATTTCAGCAATACCACCCGCATTATCCGCAATTGGACCAAATGCATCAATCGCTAATTGCATGGCAGTCGTTGCCATCATACCCGCAGCAGCGATAGAAACACCATAGATACCAGCAAAGTGATAGGATGCAATGATACCTGCCGCCAATACCAAAATTGGTAATACCGTTGATTCCATTCCTACCGCAAGGCCACCAATGATATTTGTCGCATGACCTGTACCTGATTTTTGTACGATCGAATCTACAGGACGTTTACCCATGGCAGTGTAATATTCTGTGATGATCGACATCAAAGTACCTACAACTAAGCCTACAATAATCGCATAAAACACATCCATGGCAGAAAATGTAGTACCACGAAGTGTTAGGCTTTCTGGTAAAATATTCGTCACTAAGAAATAGGATGTTACAAAAGTGATTGCAATCGATGTATAGTTACCCAAATTCAACGCATTCTGCACTGAATCCGTTTCTTTCGAAATACGAACAAAGAAAGTAGATACTAATGATGCGATTAATCCTACACCCGCAATCAACATGGGCAATAGGACAGGGGAGAATCCACCGTAATTATCAGACACTTCAATTTCCTGACCTAATACCATTGTCGCAAGGATCGTTGCCACATAAGAACCGAATAAATCGGCACCCATGCCTGCCACGTCACCCACGTTATCTCCTACGTTATCTGCAATCGTTGCAGGGTTACGAACATCATCTTCTGGAATTCCTGCCTCTACTTTACCTACTAAGTCTGCTCCCACATCAGCAGCTTTTGTGTAGATACCACCACCCACACGAGCGAACAAAGCAATCGATTCAGCTCCTAAAGAAAAACCAGCTAAAACCTCTATGGCAACTTTCATGTTGTCTGAAGTCAATGGTTCACCAAACGCGAAAATTTGATAAAAAGTGATAAATAAACCACCTAATCCCAAAATAGCCAATCCAGCAACACCCATTCCCATGACAGATCCACCTGTAAAAGAAACAGATAATGCTTTTGCTAAAGAAGTTCTTGCTGCCTCCGCGGTACGTACGTTTGCTTTAGTCGCAACGATCATTCCGATATATCCAGCTGTAGCTGAAAATAAAGCACCTATTAAAAATGCTACTGCAATAAGAGGAGAGGAGTGAAAATTAGGACCTTCTTGACTACCTAACCAAGCCAATAAAATAGCTGTTGGAATGGCAAAATAAGCTAATATCTTCCATTCAGCCTTTAAAAAAGCAATCGCTCCATCGGCAATGTATCCTGATAATTCTTTCATTGTGTCATTTCCAGCATCTTGCTTAGACACCCAGCTAAACTTCCATGCTGTGTACAACAACCCCACTATACCAAAAGCAGGAACTAAGTAAACAATTGAATCCATAAATGTAATTTTAGATTAAGGGAATATTTATTATTATTTCAAAAAAATTTAGCACGAAAATAAGTTATTTACAGCTAAAAAACAATTAAAATGGAACCCTTATCAGTACTTTAAACTTTTCATTCACCCAATTACCCATCGGATAAACGAGGTCTATCCCCAAAATCCCTCCAATTCCGTCTAATCCATAAGATAATTCATGATAAAACTTATTTCCAACTACGTTTTTTGAATAAAGTGTGTTATACGTAAACGACTCCCTTAAACCGTACATATACAATGCATTCCATTGTGTTAAAGCAAATTTTCTAGGCTCCCAAGTAAAATGGCCTCTAACTGAGGTTCCTGAGGTACTATATAAATAATAAGGTAAAGCCTTGAAACCAAAATCAAATCGCGAAGTAAAAATGATTTCATTGCCTTTGAAATGTGTATAATCTAAAAAATTACTTGGCTTTTCTAAAAATTGTGTAGCAGAAATCTGATACTTAAAATCACCTAATCGATTCAAATTCAAGCGATTGGTTACGGTGAATTCAAGCGACTTGAATGGATTATCTAACAAAGCTTGCGAGTAACTTAAACGAAAAATTAATCCCCTTGAATTACTTAAATAGACATTTTTATTAAATCTGCGAAATGCAGCATTAGGCTGCCACTGAATACTACCTTTAAAAAACAGCTGTTGATCATTGGAAAAGGAGGTATTTTGATTTTCTAAATTAATAGCAATGTTGGGGCTAAACTTATCGTAATTTTTAATTATTCCTTGTTCTACTGAATTGGATACAGAAGTACGATTTCTATATTCTCCTTCAAAAAATAATAAAAAATTGGAGTTTATTCTATTTCGATATTCAACATTGATAAATTCTTTTTGAAAATACTTTGCATAATTTTGATTCAAAAAGAACGAATAAAAACTATTTAAGCGGTCTGAGATGGGAGAATTACTGTTAATTTGATGTAAATCATTTCCCAATTTGGCAGAAATAAATTGCCTGCCACTTTGAAATGTCCGCTCAAATCCAAATTCACCATTGAATACTTCTCGATTGGCAGCCCATTTTAAATTGCCAAAAAATTTCAAATTATTTTGTTCCTCAAATTGATTGATATATTCAAATCCATAAGTCCAAGTATTGCCATTCACCGCATTAAAATCATAAGATATCCCATTCAGTCGAAAACTTTTACCCAAGCCTTTTTTGCGATAATCATATAATTTACCTGTAATTAGTTGTGGCCATTTAAACTTAGGTAATCGATTGAGCGAATCCTGCGTCCTTTTTTTGGCACCAGCGAGGTATAAACTATCCGCTTGATGGTAAGCAGATACTTCCTCTTGAGTCAATGGCACTTCTCTTTCCTGAGCCCAATATGCCTCTGACTTCTTTTGAGCGGCAGAATCAACTTCAAAATCATATTCAGATTCATACACCGTTTCCTGTTTTTTCTCTAACTCTTTTATTTCTTCTTTCTCAATTTTCTTTAAAGCTTTTTTCAATTTCTTTCTCGTAATATCTCCAGTCACGGCAACTTTCGCATCTTTAACACTTTTTATTTTTTCTTTATCGATTTCCTTTGCCAATGACTTTTCTAAGCGTTCTTCAATAATCTGTGGTTTTACCACATAATTGGGATCTACCTTAATTTGATATTCTTTAATTTGGGTCACATAGCTAAAATTAGCACCAATCCCCATAACATCGAAATTGGTACGAACATCATAATTAATGGGCATCCAAACGCCATAAAATTGGGCATTTTGCTGTTGAAAATTAACTTGAGCGGAGGAGGTTTTAAAATTCAAAGAAAAAGAATAAATAGACCACGTATCTTCAACCACACTGATTGTTCCTTCAAATAAATCATCCGACAAGGCTTTTGGCATGACTCTTATTTTACTAATTGTTAAGTCATTGATTTTAAAACTTCCCAAATAACTAAACTCATAAAAACTAAAGGCATTAGGCGCTACAGGAGAAACAACATTCCCCCAAATTTTAGGTTTATAAAAATTAGTTTGTGCCACACGTAAATTTACTGCCTCATCTCTCATTTGAGCCGGTAAATTATTTCGATTAGAAATAACTCGCTCTTGAATTTTATTGGGTTTCTGAAAAGTTACTTGATTAACGCCTTCTAACATGTAAGTGGTCCCAACTTTTATCCCTGCATCTTTTTCCATTTGCTTTCCTACGGCCCATTTGACAACTTTAGACATAGAAGTAATTTTACCAACTCCTTTAATATAAGCCTTAGCAGAATAAGTTGAAATTTCTTTTAAATGAAAAGGAGCCATTGAAATCATTCTTCGCATTATACCAATCGCCGGATCCTCTTTTAAGCCGCCCACTTTAACATCTTGCAAAGTGATCGATTGCTCCTCTAAAACAATCTTCAATTCTTTATCGGCATCACCTGATTTAAAATTTACAGGAACCGTTTTGGGTGTATATCCCAAAAAACGAAATACCACTTGATGTTCACCTGGACCTAATAGAAATTGAAACTGACCGTTTTCATTGGCAATTGTGCCTTTATTTTGATTTTGAACCCAAATTGTCGCAAAAGGTAAAATTTCCCCTTTGGCATCTTGGACAAGCCCTTTGATACTTTGGGAATAAAGCGTTGCAGGTATGAATAGTTGATAGATAAAGGCGATTAGATATTTTTTCATGTCTAAAATTAGTGTTTTTAAAAGAAAGCAAAGTAAATAAATATTGATCTTTGACAAAAGGTTAAAAATAAGTATCGAAGGCTTTTTAACTTTATTTAAGGATTATTAATAAATTTGTGCACAAATGAATATATCCCATCGTCAACTTTTTTTAAATCATATTGCTCAAACTTCAGACGCTCCCTTAGCGCTAGAGATTGTCAAAGCTGAGCATATTTATTTATTTGATAAAAGTGGGCAATCATATATAGATTTAATTTCAGGAATTGCCGTTTCCAATTTAGGACATCGTCACCCAAAAGTCTTACAAGCCATCAAAGACCAATTAGATGCCTATATGCATTTGATGGTTTATGGAGAATATATTCAAGGCCCTCAAGTTAGATTGGCTCAAGCATTGATTGAATCAACACAAAGTAAAATCTTAAATCAGGTTTATTTTACCAACTCTGGAACAGAAGCAGTAGAAGGCGCGATGAAATTGGCAAAACGCTTTACAGGTAAAACAGAAATCATTTCCTGTTTCAATGCCTACCATGGTGCTACTCAAGGCGCATTATCTTTGGCGGGAGATGAAAATTTCAAAAACAGCTTTCGACCATTAATTCCAGGAATAAAAAATATTCGTCATGGGTTAATGGAAGATTTAACTGAAATATCAAGCAAAACAGCGGCGGTTGTCATAGAAATTGTTGCTGGAGAAGCAGGAGTGAGGTTAGCTGAAAAATCATATTTCCAAGCATTAAGAAAAAAATGCGATGAAACAGGAACACTGTTAATCGTAGATGAAATACAAACGGGTTTTGGTAGAACGGGGACTTTCTGGGCGTATCAAGCCACTGAGATAGAACCTGACATTTTATTAACTGCCAAAGGAATGGGAGGCGGTATGCCATTGGGTGCATTTATTGCCTCTGAAAAAATCATGCATTCTTTGACTCACCAACCCGTTTTGGGGCACATCACCACTTTTGGAGGTCATCCCGTATCTTGTGCTGCCTCTCTAGCAACCTTGGAAATTATTCAAGCCAGTAATTTGGTGGAAGAAGCCAATGCGAAAGGAGAATTATTTAAGCAATTGATACAACATCCCATCGTTAAAGATGTCAGAGGGAAAGGATTAATGTTAGCCGTTGAATTTGATGAATTTAAAACGGTAAAGAAAATCATCGATGAATGTATCAAAAATGGCCTAATTACAGATTGGTTCTTATTCTGTGATAATTCATTACGAATTGCTCCTCCTTTGGTGATTACGGAAGAGGAAATAAAAATAGCTTGCAACATATTGTTACAAGCTATTGATAAGATTGCAAAATCAAATATTTAAGCGTGCTTTAATAAAGTCTCAGCCAAAACTGATTTAGGAATATTTCCTCCAACCAATCTTTCCTTCATTTCACCATTCTTAAATACCATTAATGTTGGTATAGAACGAATTCCTAAAGAAGCAGGAACAGCTGAATTTAAATCTACATTCATTTTTGCAACAATCGCTTGACCTTCAACTTCTCCAGCCAATTCTTCCACGATTGGTCCAATCATTTTACAAGGCCCACACCATTCAGCCCAAAAATCTACTAAAACTGGTGTATCTGAGCCAATAAGCTCTTGAAAATTGGCATCCGTTGCCTCTACGTATTTTCCCATGATAATTATATATTAAAAAAACAAAAATAAGATTTAATTACAATTTATTATAATAAATTAACTGTCAATAATTTATGAAATCAATTTCACGAGCAAATTATCTAAACTACCCAATTCTGAAATTAACTGTTTCCCAATGTTAACTTGAGTTTTTCTAGATAAAAATTCCAGTTGTAACTTTTCTTCTTCATCAAAAACCTCAATGCTTAACTTTTTATTTCCTTTATGACGATCCAACGTTTCATATAATTCAGAAATAAAGTTTTGGTCTAAACGCTTCAAACTAAAAGAAAGTTTCAACTCTTTTGATCTTTCTCCTAAAATTTCAGATAATAGTTCGATGGATTGGATTTTGAATGCCATCTGATCAGAATAGGAATTTTTTGACTTATAGACTCCTTGAACAAATAACAATCGATCTAAGGCAATAAATCGTTCAAATTCAATATAATCTTTGGCAAAAAGGGCAAATTCATAGTTACCAGAAAAATCTTCTAAAGTGAAAATCATGAACTGATTACCATTTCCAGCGGTTCGAACAGTGACCTTGGTGACAATACCTGCAAAGGATTGTACTTGATTAGGCCTAGAATCTAATTGAACAAGAGATGAATTACAGAAATTTTTAATTTCCATATCATATTCATCCAAAGGATGACCGGAAATATAGACTCCGACAACTTCCTTTTCATTTTTCAATTGCTCCATCGCCGACCATTGCTCCACTTGGGGAGTTCTTGGCTTTGCAATATCATTTCCCGTTCCAGCTCCTAATTCACCAAATAATGATTGTGTGGCAGATGCTTTTAATTCCGCCATTTTTGAAGCATAACGAACAATTTTTTCAATAAAACTTGTTCCTTCTTGATCTACGTGAAAATAATGCGAACGCGGAATATCAGTAAAACAATCAAATGCCCCAGCTAATGCCAAAGATTCGATACTTTTCTTGTTGACTTGACGAATATTGACACGAGAGACAAAGTCAAAAATATCTTTGTATTCTCCATTATTATTTCTTTCCTCCACAATCGCTTCCACAGCAGCATCTCCAACTCCTTTGATTGCCCCCATACCAAAACGAATTTGGCCCTTTTTATTTACTTCAAAAGAACGAGAAGATTCGTTTACATCTGGAACCAATAAATCCAATCCCATTCGTTTACACTCGTCCATGAAAAAAGTAATCTTTTCAATATTACCCAATGAATTAGATAATACTGCAGACATGTATTCAGGAGGGTAGTTAGCCTTTAAATATCCTGTTTGATAAGCAACTAAACCATAACAAGTAGAGTGTGATTTGTTAAAAGCGTATTGAGCGAAAGCTTCCCAGTCCGTCCAGATTTTTTCTAATCGGTCTGCAGGGTGATTATTTGCTTGACCACCTTCCATGAATTTGCCTTTCATTTTATCGATCGTCGCTTTATCCTTTTTACCCATGGCTTTACGTAAAACGTCCGCATCACCTTTGGTAAAATTGGCCAACTTCTGAGATAATAGCATCACTTGCTCTTGGTAGACCGTAATACCATAGGTATCACTCAGATATTCCTCCATTTCAGGCAAATCATACTCGATTTTCTCACGACCATGTTTACGCGCAATATAATTGGGGATATAGACCATTGGACCTGGTCTAAACAAGGCATTCATAGCAATCAAATCCGAAAATTGATCGGGTTTCAAATCTCTTAAATGTTTTTGCATTCCTGGAGATTCAAACTGGAAAGTTCCGTTCGTTTCCGCTTTTTGATATAATTCAAAGGTTTTGGCGTCATCTAATGGTAAATCATCCAGAATAATCACCTCATTGTGATTTTGCTTGATCAATCGAACTGCCTCTTTTAGAATAGACAAGGTTTTTAAACCTAAAAAGTCCATTTTAATTACACCCGCACTTTCTATGACAGATCCATCAAACTGAGTAATTAATAAACTAACGTCTTTGGAAGTGGCCACTGGTAAAATTTCAGTCAAATCGTGCGGAGCAATGATAATTCCTGCCGCATGAATTCCAGTTCCACGAACTGAACCTTCCAAAATTAGAGCAGATTCAATTACTCGGGATGCTAAACCACCTTGAGCATTGATTTCCCTCAGTTGTTTCACTTGCTCCAATTCATCTGAACTAAGGTTTTCCTTATCCGACAAACTACCATCACCTGTTAGAGGGGCATTTACCACTCTTTCTAGGGAAATTTTAGGTTTATCAGGCACTAATTTAGCCAAGGCATTGGATTCGGAAAGGGGTAAATCCAATACGCGGGCAACATCCTTTAAGGACATTTTAGCTGCCATCGTTCCATAGGTAGCAATATGTGCTACCTGATTTCGACCATATTTATCAACTACATAGTCAATTACTTTTTGACGACCTTCATCATCAAAATCCGTATCAATATCGGGTAATGATTTTCGATCGGGATTTAAAAAACGCTCAAATAGCAAATTGTATTTGATGGGATCAATGTTGGTAATTCCCAAACAATAGGCAACTACAGAACCAGCAGCAGATCCACGGCCTGGCCCCACATAAACGCCCAATTCTTTTCCTGCATTGATAAAATCGGCAACAATTAAAAAGTAACCAGCAAAACCCATCGTTCGGATGGTATGCAATTCAAATTTGATTCGTTCTTCAACAACTTGATCAATATCTACATAACGCTTTTTGGCACCTTCCCAAGTAAGGTGTTCGAGAAAATCATCTTGAGATAAAAACGTTTGTGGAATTTGAAAATTGGGCAATAATACGTCCTTTTTAAGTTCAAGGGTATCAACCTTTCCAACGATTTCATTGGTATTATCAATGGATTCAGGAATATGTGACCACAATTGGGTCATTTCTTCCGTTGTTTTAAAATAAAATTGATCATTGTAAAAAGCAAAACGCTTTCCCTTCATATCAAAATCGCCCTCAATATCTTTGTAAGTAGGAGTGGCTTGCTTTTCGCCAGTATTGATACAAAGTAAAATATCATGAGCGTTGGCATCTTTTTGATCCAAATAGTGACTATCATTGGAAGCTATGATTTTCACATTGTACTTTTTGGCAAATTTGACCAAAACCTCATTAACTGTTTGTTGTTCAGGAATATGATGATTTTGAACTTCGATGTAATAATCCTCTCCAAACAAATCCAACCACCATTTAAACTCTTTTTCAGCTTCCGCTTCACCAGATCGCAAGATAGCTTGAGGAACAGAAGCACCTAAGCAACAAGTTGTAGCAATGAGCCCTTTATGATATTTGAGCACTAATTCTTTATCGATCCGAGGATATTTAGAATACATACCCTCCATAAAACCCAAAGAACAAAGCTTTACCAAGTTCTGATAACCTTCAGCGTTTTTAGCTAAAAACAATTGATGATACCTTTTATCTTTTTGTTCTTTGGTAAAAGCCTGTTTATGTCGGTTTTCTACCAAATAAAACTCACAACCAACGATGGGCTTTACACCATGCTTTCCTGCTTCTGCCACAAACTGAAAAGCTCCAAACATGTTCCCATGGTCTGTAATAGCCACTGCGGGCATATTATCTGCCTTGGCCTTCTTGAACATAGAAGAAATTTTAGAAGCTCCATCCAACAATGAAAATTGTGAATGATTGTGCAAATGGGAAAACTGCATATATGGTATTTATTAATATTCTTTATCAAAAAAAGCGGCATTCAAATAATCCAAAAACGGCTTCAACACTTTGGCCGATTGCATTAAATGAGGAATAAATTCAGGATTTTGAACCTCTTTGTCGGAAAACTTTTGCCAGAAAAAAATTTGCTTTTTGCGAATTAAATCTAAATCTGGATGATCCTTTTCAAAACCTTTGGGTGAATTTTTCAAAGACACTCCTTCCGCTTCTCCAAAGCGTGCCACAAACTCAGGAGAATATATGATCTTTTTCAATGATTCGGCATTATAATCAATTTCTTGTCGATATTTTAATAATTGATCAGGAGTAGGTGCATACATTCCCCCGCCTAAAAAGGACTTATTTCCTGGTTCAATGTGTAAATAATAATCCATCAATCCCGACTTTCTACCACCCTCTGAAAAACTCGCTGAAAACCATGTTTTATAAGGAGATTTATCTTTAGAAAATCGGACATCCTTGTAAATTCGATAGGAGCAGTCTTTCACCTGAACACCGTCCATGTTTTCAAATTCTTTGAATTCTTCAATCAACTCTAAAATAACTGCCTCAAATGCTTTTTTTTCAGCATCAAATCGTGATTTGTTTTGGGCAAACCATTCTCTATTATTATTGACTTTTAAGTCAGTTAAAAAGCTGAATAAACTAGAAGAAATTGGCATGAATTTTAAATTCGAAAATGAAAGAACGAATTTATAGAAATTCTCTCAATTAGTTTTGGGAGATGTCAACGAATTTCGTGATTTTTGCAAAATTTTTAATTTATCTCATGCGAATTTTAACAGGCATTCAATCTTCTGGTAAACCTCATTTAGGAAATATTTTAGGTGCCATTTTGCCAGCAGTAGAATTATCAAAAAAATCAGGAAACGATTCTTTTTTATTCATTGCGGATTTACATACACTTACTAGTTTAAAAGACGGAAATGCCATCCGAAATAATACATTATCCATTGCTGCAGCTTGGTTGGCCTTTGGTTTTGATACGGAAAAAAATTATTTCTATCGTCAATCCAAATTAGCACCTTACCATACTGAATTAATGTGGTACTTAAATTGTTTTACCCCATTTCCAATGCTTGCCAATGCGCATAGTTTTAAGGATAAATCGAGCAAATTGGCAGATGTCAATGCTGGTTTATTTACCTATCCCGTTTTGCAAGCAGCTGATATTGTGTTGTATGATGCCAATATTGTACCTGTTGGAAAAGACCAGCGCCAGCACATTGAAATGACAAGAGATATTGCTTCTGCTGTTAATCGTTTAGCCAATCAAGATATTTTTGTTATTCCTGAAGCAGAAATAAGTGAAGATGTCATGACTATCCCAGGTATAGATGGCCAAAAAATGAGTAAATCGCTCAATAATTACATCGATATTTTCTTGCCAGAAAAAGACTTATTGAAGCAAATCAAGAAAATTGTTACGGATACAACACCGTTAGATGATCCTAAAAATCCAGAAACAGATATCACGTTTAAATTATATAATTTGATTGCAAATAAAGAGGAAGTTGATCAAATGCGAGCTAATTATTTAGCGGGTGGATATGGCTATGGTCATGCAAAACAAGCTTTACATGAAGTAATGTTACGTAAATTTGCAGAAGCTCGAGAAAAATTCGACTATTATATCAATCATCCACAAATCATTGAACAAAAGCTAGAAGAAGGAGAGAAGAAGGTTGAACCCATTGCTAAAAATACCATTCAACGCGTGAGAGAAGTTTTTAAATTTTAGTCTATGTGGCCAAATTGGGATACCGAACTTTTTAAATGGATCAATCAACATCATTCGGATTTATTAGATCCTATAATGATTGCTTTTTCCAACAAATATGTTTGGATTCCTTTTTACCTGCTATTAATTGGCTACCTCATCCGTAAATACAAGCAAAAAGCTTGGAGAGGCATTATATATTTGATTGTATCTGTCGCTTTGTCAGATCAAATTTCTTCTTCCATTTTAAAACCACTGTTTAAAAGACTTAGACCCTGTCATGTAGAAGTATTCCAATCTTGGATTCATTTAGCCGACGGATGTGGCGGGCAATTTGGCTTTTGCTCTTCTCATGCGGCTAATTCATTTGCCCTAGCCATTGGGTTTTATATGATTACCAAAAACAAATCTTGGCTCAATTTTATGATTGGCTGGGCAAGTATAATTGCATATAGTAGAATTTACCTTGGGGCTCATTATCCAATTGATGTGATCGTTGGAGCAGGATTGGGGGTTGCTGTAGCAGTAATTTTAGGGAAATGGAAATTATTATTTTCAAATAATTAATTCATCCCTTTCAAGTCAATTTTTTATCTTTGAAAAAATGATAATTCTAACCATTAATTAAGCAAAAATCCGTTTCGGGATATAATTATCTGGAAAGAATAATATCAAATTTCAAAATGTAATGAAGAGGTTTTAGGCATAAAAAAAGGGCTCCTAAGAACCCTTAAATCTTTTACTTGATTACGTTTCTACGAAAGAAAGAGGCTTTAGCAAGTCTATATGTTACAAATTTATAAAACTTTTTGAATATTTGATCACTAATGAGAAATGATTTAAGAGATACTTTTTTATCTAAGCCAAGATATAATAGATATTTGAAGGCCACCAATTATGACAATAATCAGGCTAAAAAACTATATACAGCCAACATTAGATTAGCGCAATCATTTCATCCGATTTTGTCCCAATTTGAAGTTGTTTTAAGAAATTGTCTTTGCCTTAAATTATCAAATTACTTTGGAGATATAGACTGGATCATAAATCAGAAATATGGTTTTATGAGCAATAATTCTTTAAAGCACTCAAATTACTTTATAAAAAGATGCGTTCAAAAAAGCGAAAATAATTTGAAAAATAGGTCGATACCAATTACAAGTGGAAAAATAATTTCTGACCAAACTTTCGGATTTTGGCTAGCTTTTTTTCTTTCTCATCATTATTCTTTAGTTGGGGGCCAACCTATACACATTTTCCCAAACAAACCTTCGAATGAAGATAGAGCCAGTTTATATTCGAAATTGGATGAAATTAGGAGATTTAGAAATAGAGTTAATCATTGTGAACCTATTTGTTTTTCAGGGCAAGTAATTGATTGTTCTGAAGCACTTGAAATTAGAACTAAGCTTTATAATTTAGTTGAATGGATTGATCCAAATCTAATTCCATTTTTCAGTAAATTAGATAATATACATGTTAAAGTAAATAAAATCTTGAGTATATAGATATACTGAAAAATCAAATTATTCCTTATTCAAACTAAGGAACTATAATTTATAATCCATTATTAATGAATTTGTAGGTATTTATGCCATCTGCAAAATCACTTAATCCTGGTTCTTGGGCCTGACCGAAATCGATAAAATCTGTTCCAACTACGCATTGAACCTTTTCATTATTCTCTCTTAAAATTTGTTCTATTTCACTGGCATTTTCATAGTAATGTAGATGTAAAACTCCCACTGCAGACACTAATTCAGGTTTTTCAACCACCAATAAATTTCCTAAATCAAAATGCTGCACTTGATTCAAAAGCATTAAAGTCTTCTGGTACTGATAATTATTTCCATATTTATTATGATCCATAACAGACTGGTAAGTTGTTAAAACATCAAACAATGGCATTAAATCATAATCTTTGGGAACAAAAATAGAAGAAACGTTTCTGCAGCCCAATCCGTAATAAGTAAAGATATCTTTTGCCAAACCATGAAAATCATTTGAATTTTCATTTCCAGTCAAAACAGCAATTGAACTTCGGTTTTTGCGAATAATGTGAGGAATATCCTTAAAATACTGAGTAAAGTAATTTCCTGCAAAATCAGAACCTGTGGCAATAACTAGATCCATATTTGCCATTTTATCTACAATTTGAATTTCAAATTGACTTAGTTCTTGAATGGCTTGAATATACATGGTCATTAAGAATTTGTCTTGTGAACTCAATTTTACCAAACACGCGTTACCGGAAGCTAGAACCATCAACACATCATGCATTCCTACCGCAGGTAAATTTCCAGGTAAAATTAAGCCAACCTTTTTAGGGTGAATATGATTAGGTTCTCCCTCTGAATTATAAAAATCATTCCAAGTTTCTACCTTAAAAAATTGATTTTGAATGGCAGACATGGAATATTCAATCAAATCTTTGGTGAACCAAGGATTCTCTTGCATTGACCTTTCTACAAAAAGTTCAATTTTTTCTTTATTGGATGAAGAGGAGAAATACTCTTTTAAAGAAGATATCAACGACAAAAAGGCACTTTTCGACATAAAATTTTAAATTTTCGACTACAAAGTTCTAAATTTTTTACAATAGTCAACTAAAAATATATACTATTCAAAAATCTGTTTGTAAATTGCGCAATCATTTATACACCAAAGAACAAAGATTCTTTAAAATTAATTGAAATAATGGCAATTATAATTACAGAAGAATGTATTAATTGTGGGGCTTGCGAACCGGAATGCCCAAATACAGCAATTTACGAAGGAGGAGTAGAATGGACGTGGGCTGGAGGAACTTCATTGACAGAGGTTGAATTGGAAGATGGATCTAGTATGGATGCCAAAACTCCCGTAGAACCTATTTCTGAAGAATTTTACTATATCGTTCCTGATAAATGTACAGAATGTACTGGTTTTCATGAAGAACCTCAATGTGCAGCAGTTTGCCCTGTAGATTGTTGTGTACCTGATCCAGACCATGAAGAAGATCAAGAAACTTTATTAGCAAAAAAATCTTGGCTACATGCTGAATAGATTTCATTAACACTTATTTTAAAAGGTCTGCCCAAAGCAGACCTTTTTTTTGTGCAATAAAAAACCAATGAATCATAAAAATAAAAATATATCCACATTTCACTTTTTCAAGATAAGATAAAATCAAGTTTAATTTTTAATCAATTTTATTTCATTTTTTGTAAAAACAATAAAAACAAGTTTAAATTTTAATCGAATTTTATATTTTTTATGAATTTTATTGAAAAATAAGTTAAAATTTAAACCAAAACTCTTGCATAATACAAAAAAGCGGTGCACCTTTGTTTCAGTAATCAAGCATTTATAACTTAAAACAATCCCGCTTATGAAAAAGACAATCCTTACACTCGCTTTAAGCTCATTTAGCTTATTAGGATTTTCCCAAGAAAAAGAAAAAGAATCATCAAAATTCACATTTTCTGGATACATTGATTCGTACTATTTTCTAAATTTCAATAGTCCATCCAATAGAAGCAACTTAGGAGCCTCAGGATACGAAAGAGCATTTGATCAAAAATCAAGTCAATTTTCTTTGGGACTCGTTCAGACCAAGTTTGGTTACAGTACAAAAAGTTCAGATGTCGTTGTTGATTTAACATTTGGCCCAAATGCAGACCTTGGACAATATGGTAACGTGGTTGGTCCTTTGGGTGTCGGTAAAGCTAGTACTGCTCTTGCCATCAAACAAGCTTATTTCAATTGGAAAGCGACAGATAAATTAACTTTTACTGTGGGCCAATTTGGGACTCATATTGGATACGAAGTCATTGACGCCCCTGTTAATTACAATTATTCTTTATCTAATTTATTTAACAATGGTCCTTTTTACCACATCGGTGCCAAAGCAAATTATGCCTTCTCAGACAAATTTGCAATCATGGCAGGCTTGGTTAATAACGTAGATAACCTAAACGACAACAATTCTTCTAAAGGATTAATTGGTCAATTGTTTGTTTCACCAAGTTCAGGATGGAATGTTTACGTCAACGGCATCACATCGGATGAATCCAATGATAACGATGGAAGTTCTTACAATCTATTAGACTTAACAACATCCTACCAAATTAGCCCCAAATATTTAATTGGCTTAAATGCAGCTTACGGCTCACAATCAGGAGATTATCAAGGCGGAGGAAATATAGGAAAGTCAAAAGAATGGGGTGGAGTTGCTCTTTATTCAAATTACTCTTTCACAGATAAATTTAGTTTAGGAGGAAGATATGAAGTATTTGACAACACTTCTGGCGCAAGAGGCTTAAGAAATGCTGATGGTGGAGGTACTAATGTGAGCTCACTTACCTTAACTGCTACGTTTACTGCTGCCGAAGGTCATTTATTAATCAAACCAGAACTTAGAACAGATGCTTATAAAACAGAACAATTTACTGATGGCGATGGCAAAGCTCAAAAATCACAAACTACTTTAGGCGCAGTCTTTATTTACAAATTTTAATTCACTCTTTAATAAACAAGAACATGACAAATCAAAAACCAACTTGGATTCCGTTGCTAGTTTTAGTAGCCATATCCGCACTTGCTTTGTTTACCAATTTACCAGGTACGATGCCAACTGAAGGCTTAGATACCGGAGATACAGCTTGGATGATTGTTGCATCTGGATTGGTATTATTAATGACTCCCGGTTTAGCTTATTTCTATGGCGGTATGGTCAATCACAAAAACGTTATTTCAACCATGTTGCAATCGTTCATTGCCATGGGTGTGATTAGTGTAATTTGGGTAATTTTCGGATTCAGTTTAGCCTTCGGAGACTCTCTTGGAGGCTGGATAGGGGATCCTAGAACATTTTTTATGTTCAACAATGTGTTTGACCATAAATTATCACTAGGTTCTGGAGATCAATTAAAATTCACCATACCTTTCGCTTTGTTCGCATTCTTTCAAATGAAATTTGCTGTAATTACTCCAGCTTTAATTTCTGGAGCCTTAGCTGAAAGAATTAATTTTAGAGCATTTGTATTATTCATGGTATTGTTTTGTGTGGCCGTTTATGCTCCTTTAGCTCATTGGACATGGCATCCTGATGGATTCTTATTCAACTTAGGCGTATTGGATTTTGCTGGTGGAACGGTTGTACACATGTCGGCAGGTTGGGCAGCATTAGCCGGAGCACTTTATTTAAGAAGAAGAAAATCTCACATTGAATCAAACATTTTACCTCCAGCTAATATTCCTTATGTATTATTAGGAACAGGATTATTATGGTTCGGATGGTTTGGTTTCAATGCAGGTTCTGCGGTAGGTGCTAACTCATTGGCAGTTTCAGCATTTGCTACTACACACGTTGCAGCAGCAGCCGCTGGTTTATCTTGGATTTTATTCGATGTTACTCGTGGTAAAAAAGTTTCCGCTTTGGGATTTTGTATCGGTGCGGTAGTTGGTTTAGTAGCTATTACTCCTGCATCAGGATTTGTAACAGTACCTGTTGCTATTTTTATCGGAGTAATTTCAGCAATCGTTTCTAATGTAATTGCACATTGGAGAGCAACATCTAATTTAGATGACACTTTAGATGTATTTCCTTGCCATGGTGTTGGTGGAATGATGGGAATGTTAATGACAGGAATTTTTGCAACAAGTGCTGTCAATTCAGCAGTAGCTGAGAACGGATTATTCTACGGTGAAACAAGCTTATTCTTGAAACACTTATTAGCCTTGGCTATCGTTTCTGCTTTTGCATTTGCAGTATCATATTTATTATTAATGATTACAGACAAAATCATTCCTTTACGTGTAAACGAAGAAGAAGAAAGATTAGGATTGGATATTTCTCAACATGATGAATCATTGTCAGAATAATCCAAATAAAAACTGAGCCGCAAGTAATGGTTCTTGTGGTTTTGTTTCAATCAAAAAGTCGGAAACTTTTAGCTTCCGACTTTTTTGTTTTTTATACCAATTGAAATAAAATTTCAGATTTCATCAATCCATTTGAATCAATGGATTTATAACGAACAGGTTGAATTGTATTAACGAATAATGGATCATAAGGCACAGAAACTCGGATATAATTTTCGGAAAAACCTTCCATCATTCCATTTTCTACAGCTTCTTCAAACAAGACTTGACCTTTCTTTTCAATTTGAGTCGAATAAAATGCTCTTTTCTTTTTTTCAGAAAGTATGTGTAACATTTTAGAACGTTCCGTTTTTTCTCTACCATGAACCTTAGGTTGAATATCAACAGCATAGGTATTGGGGCGTTCTGAATAAGGAAACACGTGCAAATAGGAAATATCCAATTGATTAATAAAATCAAAAGTTTCTAAAAACAATTCATGCGTTTCCCCTGGATGCCCCACAATTACATCAACACCTATGCAAGCATTTGGCATCAATTGTTTAATTTTCAACACTTTATCAGCATACAATTCACGTTGATAACGCCTTTTCATTAACCTTAAAACAGTATTAGACCCTGATTGCAAAGGAATATGAAAATGTGGGACAAATTTTTGACTAGAAACCAAAAATTCAATCATTTCATTCGTCAACAAATTGGGTTCAATCGAGGAAATCCGAAAACGATGTACATCATTTTGTTGCTCAATGGCTTTGACCAAATCAAAAAAAGTTTCATTTCGTTTCCCATCTTGAATACCAAAATCACCAATATTAACACCTGTTAAAACAATTTCCTTTACTCCATTTGAGCCAATTTCATGAATCAGTGGTAATATTTCAGCAATTTTACCAGATCTACTTTGTCCACGAGCTAGCGGAATTGTACAATAGGAACAAGGATAATCGCAGCCATCTTGCACTTTCAAAAATGTTCTTGTTCGGTCATTCAACGAATAGGAAGCATGATAATCCAAATCATATCGAATTTCAGAAGCAATGATTTTAGGATGTTGCTCAGAGGGATTTTCCAAATAAGGCTGAATCAATTCTGGCAATTTAAATTTTTCATTCGCCCCCAACACTAAATCAACGCCCGGAATTTCCAAAATCTCTTCTGGCTTTAATTGGGCATAACATCCAATAATCGTCACAACAGCATTGGGATTGATTTTTTTTGCTTCTCGAACTACTTTTTTACACTTTTTATCAGCATGATCAGTCACACTACACGTATTAATCACGAACAAATCAGGAGATTCTGAAAAATCAACGCGCGAAAAACCCATAGGCTCCAATGAACGAGCAATGGCACTTGACTCTGCAAAATTTAGTTTACAACCCAGCGTATAAAATGCAACCTTATTCATGTAAATATATTAGCCCACAAAGGTAATAAAAATGCATGTAAGGAGCGAATGTGATTGAGAAATAGGTAAGAGGATGTATGATGTAAGATGTAAGATGTAAGATGTATGATGTAAAAGGTAAGAGGTAAGAGGCAAGAGGTAAGAGGTAAGAGGTAAGAGGTCCCGATGGCTGAGCGGAGTCGAAGCCAGAGGGTGTAAAAATAGGAGATGGCGAGCTATAATACATTAGGTGATGAGATCTGATACAGCCGGTGGCTGAGGCACTCGAAGCCAAACAAAAAATGGCGAGTAAACTCGCCATTTTCAATCATTGTATATAAATGCAAAATTAATACTTAGCCGTTTTAACAGTTGTAATAATACGTGCAGCCACTTTATATGGATCTGCAGCTGAATTTGGACGGCGATCTTCTAACCAACCTTTCCATCCTTTTTGAACTGTTACGATAGGGATACGAATCGATGCACCACGATCCGAAACTCCATAAGAGAATTGATCAATCGATTGAGTTTCATGCTTTCCAGTTAATCTTAAATGATTATCTGCTCCATAAACCTCAATATGTTCTTGAACTACTGGTGCAAAAGCACTACAAATTGCATCATAAGTTCCTTTTTCTCCACAAGTACGTAAAGCAGTGTTTGAGAAATTAGCATGCATACCAGAACCATTCCAATCTAAATCGCCAAGAGGCTTACAATGCCAATTGATAGAAACACCATATTTCTCACCTAAGCGCTCTAATAAATAACGAGCTACCCAAATTTGATCTCCAGCTTCTTTAGCACCTTTTGCGAAAATTTGGAATTCCCACTGACCTGCAGCAACCTCTGCATTAATTCCTTCTACATTTAAACCTGCTTCCAAACAAATATCCAAATGTTCTTCAACTAGATCTCTGCCGAACGCATTTTTTGCGCCAACTGAACAATAATAAGGGCCTTGTGGTGCTGGATAACCGTTCGAAGGAAAACCTAATGGCTTATTCGTTTCTGGATCCCAAAGAAAATACTCTTGCTCAAAACCAAACCAAAAATCATTATCATCATCTTCGATAGTCGCACGACCATTTGAAACGTGAGGAGTACCATCTGAATTAAGCACTTCACACATCACCAAGAAAGCATTTTTACGTGCTGGATCTGGACAGATATAAACTGGCTTCAACAAACAATCTGATGATCCACCTAAAGCTTGTTCTGTAGAAGATCCATCAAAACTCCACATATCACAATCTTCTAATTTACCACTGAAATTGTTTTCAATTTTTGTTTTAGAACGTAAACTCTGAGTAGGCTTGTAACCATCTAGCCAAATATACTCTAATTTAGATTTTGCCATGATTTTAAACTTAATTTAAATGAAAAAATACTTTTTGGGCGATATTTGACACAAATTTAAACCTCTTTTTATAAAAAACAACAAAAAAATAAATAAAATATAAAAAAATACAACCTAAGCACTCATATATTAACAAAAACTTGATTTATGATTATTATCACATTTAACTAATAATAAGGTGAGAATCCGTTTCAAATTAATCATATAATGACTATTTTTACATAATTAATCTTAAAATTCAAACATGGCAATAACACGTTTTAAAGCATTAGAACTAGCGCAGAGTAGATCCAATGCAACTGTAAAAATTCCAACTGAAAAAGTTTCTGATTATTATGGAAGTATGACATTCAGTGATGAAGTTATGAGATCATTATTATCTCCAGAGGCTTACTTGAAAATCAATACAGCTATTCAAACTGGTTCTAAAATTGATCGTGACGCGGCTGATGAAGTAGCAGCGGCAATGAAATCTTGGGCAATATCCAAAGGCGCAACGCACTACACCCACTGGTTTCAACCATTAACTGGAACTACAGCAGAAAAACATGATTCCTTTTTTGACATAGATTTAAGTACGGGAAAAGCCGTTGAAAAATTCAAAGGCTCCGCTTTAGTACAACAAGAGCCAGATGCTTCATCTTTTCCAAATGGCGGAATTCGTTCTACCTTTGAGGCAAGAGGTTATACAGGTTGGGATCCGTCATCGCCAGCTTTTATTATGGAAAATGCCGCTGGAACTGCCACATTGTGTATTCCATCTGTTTTCGTTTCATATACGGGAGAAGCTTTAGATTATAAAACTCCTTTATTAAAGTCAATTGAATTAATTGATAAAGCTGCTACAGCTGTTATCAAAGACTATTTCAACAGAGATGTCAATAAAGTAATACCAACTGTTGGTATCGAACAAGAATATTTTATTGTTGATGAGGCATTGCATAATGCTCGTCCAGATTTAATGATGGCTGGCAGATCTGTTTTTGGTCATGCTCCTGCAAAAGGTCAACAATTAGAAGATCATTATTTCGGATCTATCCCAAATCGCGTGAATGCATTCATGGTCGATTTTGAAATAGAGGCATTGAAATTAGGTATGCCAGTTAGAACTCGTCACAATGAAGTTGCACCTGCACAATTTGAAGTGGCACCTACATTCGAAGAAGCCAATTTAGCTTGTGATCACAATGCTTTACTGATGGACTTAATGTCGAAAGTGGCTAGCAAACACAAATTAAAAGTACTTTTCCATGAAAAACCATTCGCAGGTATCAATGGATCAGGAAAACATAATAACTGGGCTTTGGCAACTGATACGGGTATTAACTTATTAGGACCTTCATCCAAGCCAAAGGAAAATTTACGCTTTTTAACATTTTTTGTAAACGTTCTAAAAGCGGTTCATGATAATGCAGATTTACTACGTGCTTCAATTGCATCAGCAGGAAATGAACATCGTTTAGGTGCCAATGAGGCTCCACCTGCCATTGTTTCAGCTTTCTTAGGGTCTACCATGAATCAAGTCTTGGATGATTTGGAAAACATGAAAGACATTGAAGAATTTCAATTGGAAAAAGGTGATAACGTTTATTTAAAATTAGGGATCAATAAAATACCATCATTGATTTTAGATAATACAGACAGAAATAGAACATCTCCATTTGCTTTTACAGGTAACAAATTCGAGTTCCGTGCTGTTGGCTCATCTGCTAATTCTGCTGCTCCAATGACCATCCTAAATACAATTGTAGCCAATCAATTAATTATCTTTAGAAAAGAAGTAGATGCTATTTTGGAAAAAGGAGTGAAGAAAGAATTGGCGATCATGGATGTATTGAAGAAATATGTCAAAGAATCCAAGAAAATCCGTTTTGAAGGAAATGGTTATTCTGACGAATGGGTTCAAGAAGCAGCCAAAAGAGGTTTATCTAATTTAAAATCAACTCCAGAAGCACTTGCGGTTTATACAAGACCTGAATCAATTGAATTATTTACCAAATATGGTATCTATTCAAAAGAAGAAATGCATGCGAGATACGAAATTGAATTGGAAAATTACATCAAGAAAATCCAAATTGAATCGCGCGTAATCGGAGATATGGCAATTAATCACGTTGTTTCAACTTCATTGAAATACCAAACTCAATTGGTAGAAAATGTAAAAGGACAAAAAGAAATTGGCATTGACCAACAATATTATGCACCTACGGTGGATATGATTAAAAAGATTTCAGAATATACTTCTAGAATTGTTCGTTTACAGAATGAAATGACAGAAGCAAGAAAAGAAGCCAACAACGTAGATGATTTAGCTGAAAGAGCCGCATTATATGGTTCTAAAGTGAAAGGATTCTTTGATGAAATTCGTTATTCAGTTGATAAACTAGAATTAATCATTGACGATGATGAGTGGCCATTATTGAAATACAGAGAACTATTATTGATCAAATAAATATGAGCCAAAACTCAAAACCAGGATTTTCTCCAGAAGAAATCCAACAATTAAAAGACTTATGTCTTGCTGAAAATCAATCATTTATTCATATCGAAGACGATGATTTTCCAGTTAGTGAAGATAAAGAAATGGTCCACATCCAATTTGTGGGCCATTTTAATAATCAGGAAGTCATTTATGATGCCATTATCAGCACCCTTCAATTACATTATTCAAGTCAAGTATATGAAGCTGCTGAAAAAGAAGCGATGGAACAATTTCCCCAATATGTTCCTTTAGAAAACAGAGATGCCAGTTATAAAGCAAATCCTGAGTTAGAGGAGGAAGTTGAAATGATTATTTTAGAAATCATTGAGGAACTAGAAGAAAATGAAGAAGTTAAAGTAGCTGAATTCATTGAACTAGATGAAGATTTCGAATTTGGCATTGGATTAGAGGCTGCCTTATTGGTTCCTGCATTGGAAGATGAGGTTATCAGTAACTTTATTGCTGACTTCAATTCGGGCAAATTAAGCCTAGATCCATCTTTGTATTCTTTTAATTCTGAAGGAGAAGACGAAGACGAATAAAATGAGTATTGCCGTATTTTACCATCCAAATCCACAGGAAACCCCTTTTTTAAATGAAGAGGAATCGTTTCATGCGACAAAGGTTTTGCGCCTAAAGTCAGGTCAAATTATTCAGATTTTAGATGGAAAAGGTAAAAAGTATCAAGCAGAATTAGAAAATGTTGACTCAAGAAAATCGACATTTTCTAATTTAACCTTGGTCAAGCATGCAGAAAACCCACCTTACAAAATTCATTTAATTATTGCACCTACCAAACAAATGGAAAGGATGGAATGGATGGTTGAAAAATGCACCGAATTTGGTATTCATTCTATTCATTTTATACATTCAAGGTATTCTGAGAGAAAAGAGATTAAATTGAATCGATTAGAAAAAATTGCGATTTCAGCTTTAAAACAATCGAAGAATTTATTTTTAACTGAAATCCATGCAATTCAGCCCATCAAAAGCTTTTATCAACTGAAAACAGATTCATCCAAAGATCAAAAATTGTTTGCTTTCATCACATCAGATCCGATCAAATCGTTGATAAAATCCATCGATGCGAACAAGGAATATTATGTTATGATAGGCCCAGAAGGAGATTTTTCAAAAGAAGAAAGCCAAGAACTTTTGAAAAATGAATGGAAACCCTTTCATTTAGGTGATTCTATTTTAAGAACAGAGACGGCAGGGATTGCTTCTACATTAGCCATTCATTTGTTCCATGAAAAAGATAATTAAATATCTTTCATTGCTATATTTCTTACTTGTTCTTTCTGTAACGAGTATTTCAGCACAAATTAAAATTGCCAAAATAAAGTACCAAGGTGGGGGAGACTGGTATGCCAATAAAACCTCTTTACCTAATTTAATCAAATTCTGCAATCAACAATTAAAAACTTCCCTTGTTGAAAATCCGGAAGTAGTGGAATTAAGTCAGTCGACTTTATTTAATTATCCATTTTTGCATTTAACAGGACATGGAAACATTATTTTTAGCGAATTGGAGGCAAAAAAACTAAGGCAGTATTTAATCGCTGGTGGATTCTTACATATTGACGATAATTATGGGCTTGATATAGCTATTAGACGTGAAATGAAAAAAGTTTTTCCTGAATTACAATTCATTGAACTTCCTTATTCCCATCCCATTTATCATCAAAAATTCCAATTCGACAATGGACTACCTAAGATCCATGAACATGACAATAAACCAGCGCAGGGATTTGGTTTGATCTATGAAGGAAGATTAGTTTGTTTTTATTCTTATGAATGCGACTTAGGAAATGGTTGGGAAGATGAAGAAATCTACCATGATTCAGCCGAAAAAAGAGAAAAAGCCTTACAAATGGGGGCTAACATATTACAGTATGCATTTTTAAATCAGTAATTCTGATAAAAATCATAAAAGAAAATGATTCTTTCGGCGATTGTCGGGAATTTATCAATTAAATTTGTACCATCATTTTAACAAATATTTATGCAATTAGTACTTCCTGCGTTCATCATTCATTGGTACGTATCATTATTTAGTCAAACATTCTTCTTACATCGCTATTCTGCCCATAAAATGTTCATTATGAATAAGTTTTGGGAGAAATTCTTTTACTTTTTAACGTATTTATCGCAAGGTTCTTCCTTTTTAAGTCCAAGAGCATATGCCATCTTACATAGGATGCACCATGCATTTTCGGATACTCCAAAAGATCCGCACAGTCCTATGTTTTCAAGCAATGTTTTCACAATGATGTGGAAGACAAAAAATATTTACAATGCGGTGTTGAATCGCCAACAAAAAGTGGAAGAACGCTTTGAACATAATTATCCAGTTTCAAAAACCATTGAAAAAATTGGTGATTCATGGATTTCCAGAGTAGGTTGGGGAGTTGCTTATGCATCATTCTACATTGTAGCATACAAATACTTTGATATGCATTGGGCATTTTTCTTTCTATTACCTGTACATTTCTTGATGGGACCGGTACATGGCGCGATTGTCAATTGGTCTGGTCATAAATATGGATACCAAAATTATGATAACCATGATCATTCAAAAAATTCATTGGTTGTTGATGTGTTAATGATGGGAGAATTATTCCAAAACAATCACCATAAATTACCTAATCGTGTCAATTTTGCGACACGCTGGTTTGAAATAGATCCAACTTATCCAATGGTTAAATTATTGACTTGGTTGCGCATTATTAAACCTAATGTAAAACCTGCTGATGCTAAGTTTTAATTAAGACTATCACATAAAAAAAGGGATGAATTAATTTTCATCCCTTTTTTTATGTATACCATCTTATATTTCGTCCATTTCGAATTTTTCTAAATAATCAGATACTCTTTTTAAAAATCCACCGCCCATTGAACCATCCACTACACGATGATCATAAGAATGGGATATAAACATCTTTTGACGAATTTGAATACTATCTCCATCGGGTCCACTGATAACAGCTGGTTTCTTTTCAATTACTCCAAAAGCTAATATTCCGACTTGCGGTTGCACAATAATTGGAGTACCCATTAAATTACCAAAAGAACCAATATTAGAAATGGAATAAGTGCCACCTTCTAAATCGGCTGGCTTAAGTTTGTTATTACGCGCACGATTGGATAAATCATTTACCTTTTGTGTCAATTCCAATAAAGATAATTTATCTACTTCATGAATGACTGGAACAATCAAATTACCGTTCGGTAACGCAACTGCCATACCAATATTGATTTGCTTGTGCTGCACAATATAATTCCCTTCTACAGAGATATTCATACCAGGAAAATCGACCAAAGCCTTAGCAGTCGCCATGATTAACAAAGGAGTATAGGTAATCGACTCTTTATATTTTGCTAAAAAAGTACTTTTTACTTTTTCTCTCCAAGCAACCAAATTGGTCATATCTGCCTCCAAAAACGAGGTAACGTGCGGTGCAACACGTTTGGAATCAAGCATACGCTCCGAAATCATTTTGCGCATACGATCCATTTCAATGACTTCATCGCCTGGCAAACGTAAACCAGGACCTTGGCTCAATGTTCCTGAAGAAATCGTATGTTTGGCATTACGTATTGCAATGTAATTAAGAACATCTTTTTTCGTAATCCTCTGATCTAGACCTGTACCTTTGATGCCACTTAATTCCCTTTGCGTAACATTTTCCTGCAAACAAATTTGTTTAATCAGCGGAGAAATCCATGGATTAGCCGACTCATCTGCTTCGTAATTTGTGTTCAGGGTTAAATCCATGAATTTGCTTAAATTATCTTGAACAGGAAATAATTCTTGAGAGAAGGAATTTGAACTATTAGCATCATTTCCACTCTCTGAAGCATCGATTAGGCAAATAGCTTTACCAATCGTTGCTACTTCACCTACCTGAACTAGAATTTTTTGCAGAACACCAGCCACAGGGCTAGGAACTTCTGTATCAATTTTATCGGTTGCAACTTCTAAGATAAACTCATCCGCTTCAACATAATCACCCGGCTGTTTTAACCAATTTAAAACAGTGGCCTCCATGATACTTTCACCCATTTTGGGCATGATAACTTCTACAACTGCCATGCAATTTTAGATTATGCGTTTAAAATATTTTTCCTCAAAAGATTCATCATAGTAATTGTACTTAAATGAATATTTTGTAGCCTAGTTCCTCCCAGGGTTAATTTCTGAGTTACCGTTCCTTTTTCATTGGCTATTGCAATCCAAACTGTCCCTACAGGTTTTTCTTCTGTTCCTCCATCGGGTCCTGCAATTCCAGAAGTTGCAATGCCATAGGTTGTATTCATTTGCTTGCGAATACCTTCGGCCATTTCAATGATACATTCTTCACTTACGGCTCCAAATTTACTTAAAGTTTCTTCTTTAACCTTTAAAAAATTGATTTTTACTTCATTTGCATAAGCCAAAATTCCACCTTTGAAATAGGCCGAACTTCCTGATATCGAAGTAAATTTATGGCCCAAATAACCGCCAGTACAACTTTCTGCCACGGCAATATTGGCTTTATTTTCGATCAATAATTTACCAATGACCGATTCTAATTCGTCATCCTCAAAACCAAAAACATATTCACCTGCAATGGGTAATAATTTCTGAAACTCAACTTCTATATCTTTTTTAATTACTTGTTCATTATCACCAAAACCAGTCAAACGTAATTTAACAATACCCAAACTTGGTAAATAGGCTAATTTGATATGTTTGGGCAAAGCTAATTCCCAATCTTGAATTAAATCCGACAAGTAAGATTCACCTATACCAACTGTTTTAATGACTTTATGTACAATCTTAGGCGTTTTAAAATGTTTTGCTACTTTAGGAAGTATTATTTTTTCCATCATTGCCTTCATTTCAAAAGGAACACCTGGCATGGAAACCCAAATAACACCCATTTCATTGAACCACATTCCTGGAGCCGTGCCTTGTGCATTTTGAATAAATTCACATTTTCTAGGAAGAAGAGCTTGTGCTTTATTCAAATCAGATAATTCACGACCTCTTTTTTCAAAGAAAATGGTCACATCTTCCAATGCTTGGGGATGCAATTCTAAAGAAGTATTGAAAAATTCACATAAAAGATGTTTGGTCAAATCATCTTTGGTAGGGCCTAAACCACCTGTAATAAATACCAAGTCTGCTCTTTCTTTTGCTTCGGATAAAATCCCTAAAATAGCCTCTTTTGAATCTCCAACAGAGGACTTACGAACCGTCTGAATACCTAATTTATCTAATTCTTGACTAATCCATTGGGTGTTAGTATCCAAAATTTGACCATAAAGAATCTCATCACCAATCGTAATTATTTCTGCGCGAACCATTTAGTTTTCTTACTTTTGTACGAAAATACAATTTATTATCCATAGCACGCGTGTTGCTAAATTGAAAAAAGCATAAAAATTCATGAAACAATCAGAAATAAATTTCAAAATTACTTTAGATGATCAAAACATTCCTGAGCAGATATCTTGGTCGGCTACGGATAATCCCAATGAAGGAATTGAAGAAACGAAAGCGATTTTAGTTGCTACTTGGGATCCCTACCATAAAGGAACTCTAACTTTACCGCTTTGGACGAAAGACATGGAGGTTTTAGATATGAAGCGATTTTT
>JBJTNH010000046.1:0-11410 GCA_046073945.1 Aquirufa sp.
AGATAAAATCACATTTAATCAAACAATTCATACGATTTTTTCACAAGGAAATACGATTTCAGATGAAAAAACGTTGAATTGGTTGAAAGAAATTAAAAAATCAGCTGCAGCGATCAACACGGTGTGGGCGATTTTAGCTGAACAGAAAGTTGATACTGAAATTTCTAACAATTTTTCAGAACAAAATGAAAGTTTAGTGGTTGTATTTAAAAATTAGATTGTTAGTAGTTTTCATAGTTAAATAGGTTTAGAGGTAATCAAAAAAGGTGTCGTTTATAACAACACCTTTTTTTTATTTTTTTTTGCATTAAACTTATATTATTTCTAAAAATATAGTATATTTGTATAAATTTTCATAGTTAAATAGGTTTAGAGGTTAGCAATAAGGCAAGAAGTTTCTTCTAGCCTTATTTTTTTTCTACCTACTTATCAATTAATACTTGCTCCATCCCACATTTTAGCTCCTGGCATCAAAAAGTCCAATTTACCATCTTGCCCCTCTGCCATTAAAATCATTCCTTCACTTTCCAACCCCATCATTTTTCTAGGCGCCAAATTCGCTAAAAATGTTACCTGCTTACCCACTACCGTTTCAGGATCAAAGGATTCAGCTATTCCACTTAATATTGTTCTTGACTTAAAACCATCATTCACTGTCAATTTTAACAGCTTTTTGCTTTTTTCCATCTTTTCAGCTGCGACAATCGTACCCAATCTTAAATCCAATTTTGCAAAATCATCGTAAGTAATGATCTCTTTTATCTCAGGAACCGATTTATTCGCTATTTCCATATTCTCCTTTGTCTTTTTTAATTTATCAATTTGAGCTTGAACCGTTTCATCTTCTATTTTCTCAAACAAAAGTCCTGGATTCGCCAAGGCTTGCCCTTCCGATATACAATTAAAATTACCTATCATAGACCAATCACAATCGGTTAAACCTAAGGCATTTCTTAACTTCATTGAAGTGAATGGCAAAAATGGCTCCAATGCAATACTCACATGCGCCACTAGTTGAACCGCAAAATTCAATACAGAACCTGCTTTTTGAGGATCAACTTTCATCAATTTCCAAGGTTCCGTCTCAGCTAAATATTTATTACCCAAGCGAGCAACCTCCATCGCTAATACCAAAGCATCTCTGAATTTATAATTTTCTAAAGCAAACTCGAGTTTAGCTGGTATTTCATTCACAACCTCCATTAAATCCTTTTCAAATGCAGTCAACTCGCCTTTTGCAGGAACCTTTGATTCGAAATTTTTATCGATTAAGACAAAAGCACGATTAACAAAATTGCCCAAAATGGCCACTAGCTCTGAATTATTTTTAGTTTGGAAATCTGTCCATGTAAAATCTGCATCCTTACTTTCTGGACTTGAAGCTGTTAAAGCATAACGTAAAACATCCTGTTTTCCAGGAAATTCTTGCAAATATTCATGTAACCATACAGCCCAATTTCGCGAAGTTGAAATTTTATCACCCTCCAAATTCATAAATTCATTGGCTGGCACTTGATCCGCTAATTGAAATTCACCATGCGCCATACACATAGCAGGAAATATCAATGTATGAAAAACGATATTATCCTTTCCGATAAAATGAACTATCCTGGAGTCATCGGCTTTCCAATACTTCTCCCAATCAGGCTTTAATTGACTTGTCATCGATATATAACCAATTGGCGCATCAAACCATACATATAACACCTTACCATCCGTATCAGGCAAAGGAATAGGCACTCCCCAATTCAAATCGCGGGTCATTGCTCTGGGTCTTAAGCCTTCTTGCAACCAAGATTTAACCTGACCTGTTACATTAGACTTCCATTCAGGATGCTTGGCAATATAACCTTCTAAAGCTGGTTGCCATTGATCCAAAGGTAAAAACCAATTTTTAGTAGGTTTTAAAACGGGAGAAGATCCACTTAGCGTAGATTTGGGGTTTAATAATTCATTAGGAGACAAGGTTGTTCCACACTTTTCGCATTGATCACCATAGGCTCCCGGCTGTTTACATGAAGGACAATCGCCAACAATGTAACGATCAGCTAAAAATTGTCCAGCTTCTTCATCATAAAACTGTTGCGTAGTTTCTTCGACAAATTTACCAGATTCATATAATTTCAAGAAAAAGTCTTGAGACATTTGGTGATGTACAGGATCTGATGTTCTCCCATAAATATCAAATGATATACCAAAATCAGCAAATGACGATTTAATGACTTGATAATAATGATCAACGACTTCTTGAGGTGTTTTACCCTCTTTTTGAGCTTTAATGGTAATTGGCACACCATGTTCATCTGTCCCAGAAACAAAAATGACATCTTTTTTCTTTAGACGTAAAAATCGAACATAAATATCTGCAGGCAAATAGCATCCCGCTAAATGCCCAATATGAATGGGTCCATTGGCGTATATTAATGCTGCTGTAACGGTTGTTCTGGAAAATTCGGACATAAGGTAAAATAAATGAATCACAAAAATAGGTAAAAAAATCGGACTGATTTGTGAAAAATATATGAACATATATCTTAACGATTATTGCATTTTCAAATTTCTATTTGTACATTTGCGAACAATTTAAAAATCAATACGTACATGTTAATTATTTCAATCAAAGAAAACGAGTCGATAGATAAAGCTTTAAAGCGTTTCAAAAAGAAATTTGAGAAAACTGGTGTTGTAAAAGAATTACGTAGAAGATCAGCTTTTGAAAAACCATCAATCGCTCGTCGTACTGAATTAATTCGTGCATCTTACAAGCAAAAGACTTACGGAAACATCAACAACTAGTTTCTCGTATTTTCATAAATAATTGACTATTTTCGATCATGAATCGTGAAATAGTCAATTTTTTTTTACAACACTTGCTCGTAGAAAGACGCTTAAGCAAGCACACAATTACCTCCTATACCACTGATTTAGAACAATTTACGCAATTCATTGAATCAATATCTGAAGGCCAAACACTGTCAGAAATCGAGCACAGAACCATCCGATCATGGATATTGGAACTCTCTAACAAGCAAATTGAAAATAGAAGTATCAATCGAAAAATTGCTACGCTTAGAACATTCTATAAATATTTATTAAGAACGGGTAAGATAACAGATAACCCTATGAGTTCCATCAAGATGGTGAAAACTCAAAAAAAATTACCCCAATTTCTGCGTGAAAGTGAAATTGAACCTTTAAATATCGTTGTTCCATTAACTAGCTTTGAAGATTATAGAGATTATCTCATCTATTTATTATTGTATGGAACAGGCATTAGATTAGCAGAATTAATCTCCTTGCAACGAAACTCCATCAATTTTCATCAAAAAACAATTCGAGTATTAGGTAAAAGAAACAAAGAAAGAATCATTCCTATCCCCCACTTTTTGGCTGAAATGATAACTAAATACTTAGAATTTTGTCCATTTGAGCATAGCAATTTATTACTTACAGACAAAGGTGAGCCCTTGTATCCGATGTTCGTACAACGATTGATCAAAAGTAAGTTATCGGAAGTTAGTACCTTGGAGAAGCTTTCTCCGCACGTTTTACGCCACACTTACGCTACGCACTTGTTGAACCAAGGAGCCGACTTAAATGCCATCAAAGAATTATTAGGTCACGCAAACTTGGCTGCAACGCAAGTATATACTCACAATTCAATGGAAAAAATGAAGGAAATCTATCTTCAAGCGCACCCAAAAGCCTAATTTGGCAGAATTACAGGGCCTTTTTGATTAATATTGGACACATATTGTTCCGACCCAATTCCAACTTTACTAAATTCATTCTCCATAGCTTGAGCGACTTTCTCGGCAGTTGCTTTACTTTTAGACAAAGCAAAAAGAGAAGGACCAGAACCTGAGATTGAACATCCCAATGCACCTGCGGCAATAGCAGCTGCTTTTACTTCAGCAAATTGAGGAATCAGAATGGAACGCGAAGGTTCAATAATCACATCAACCAAGGAACGACCAATTAAATCATAATCTGGCAATAATAGTCCTGCAACCAAGCCCGCTACATTACCCATTTGTGTAATTGTAGTACTCAATGAAATTTCTTTATCTAAAATTCCTCTAGCATCTTTCGTATTGACTTCAATTTGAGGATGTACGATACTTGCGAACAGGTCATCTGGAGTTTTAATTTGAACAATATCCAAAGGCTGATAGCTACGAATAATAACAAATCCTCCCAATAAACTAGGTCCAACGTTATCTGCATGCGCAGAACCACATGCAACTCGTTCACCTTCCATTGCAAAAGGCAATAATTCACTTTGAGTCAAAGGTCTTCCCATCAATTCATTTGCAGCAAAAACACCTGCTACAGCAGATGCGGCTGAAGAACCGAGTCCTGAACCCAAAGGCATATCTTTATGCAAAGAAATTGAAAAGCCTTGCTCAGGTTTTCCGATAAACTCTAAAAACTTTTGAATGGCAATTCCTGCTGTATTTTTAGAGACCTCTAAAGGCAAACGACCATCATCTCCAGTTATTTCTTTGATAACAATACCTGGTTCTGTTCTTTTTTCCAATACAATTTCATCGCCTGGGTGATTAACTGCAAAACCAAAAATATCAAAGCCACATGCCACATTGGCTACTGTTGCAGGGGCATAAACACGAATCTTTTCCATGATATTTAAGCTAAATTACTACCCAATGAAACGATATCTGCAAATACACCAGAGGCTGTTACTTCTGCTCCTGCGCCTGGCCCTTTTATCACCAAAGGTCGATCATGATAGCGTTTTGTTGTAAAGGCAATTACATTATCGGCACCGTCCATTTGATAAAAAGGATGTTTTTCATCAATTGCCCGCAAGCCTATGGTGATTTTTTGATTTTCTAAAGTAGCAATATAACGAAGTACTTTTCCTTGCTGATAGGCTTCATTAACCATATTTTCAAAGAATGCATTCGATTTTTCTAATTCATCAAAAAACGCATCAACCGATGTAGCCTCTTCGCAATTTTGTGGTATTATTTTTTCAATAGTAATATCTGAAAACTCCAATTTCAAACCTATTTCTCTACTCAAAATCAATATTTTCCTTGCAACATCCATCCCACTCAAATCTTCTCTTGGATCTGGCTCAGTATATCCTTTTTCTTTCGCTTGTTTAACCACTTCGGCGAAGGATTTCCCTGGCTTAAATTGATTAAATATGAACGACAAAGTTCCTGATAATACTCCTTCAATTTTAGTAAATCGATCACCTGAAGCAATTAATCCTTGCAATGTATTAATGACAGGCAAACCTGCTCCTACATTCGTCTCGTACAAAAACTTCACTCCTTTGGCAAGGGCAGTTTGATGTAATTCAGCATATAATTGATAAGGCCCTGAATTAGCTACTTTATTAGGAGTTACCACAGAAACGTTGGACTGAAATAGACCCAAATAATGTTGATAAATATGTTTATCAGCTGTACAATCTGCAAAAACTGAATTTGGAAGATTCAATTTCTTGATTTCGCTGACAAAATCTTCAATTTTATTTTGAATCCCTTTTTCTTTCAATTCAAGAATCGCATTTGAAATATCTATTCCATTGCTATCTATTAATTGTTTTTTGCTATTCGCAATTCCAACTAATTTAACTCGCAAGCCTTTGTATTTTTCTAAATATTTTTCTTGACCTTTTAATTGTTCTAGAAGGGTTTTACCTATGAGACCCGCTCCAACTAAAAACAAATGAATGGTTTTTATTTGTGAAAAGAAAAATGTCTCATGAATGACATTTAGGGCTTTGGAAAGATCTTTTTGATCAATCACTACCGATATATTTAACTCAGAAGAACCTTGAGCTGTAGCCACAATGTTAATCCCATTTTTACCTAACACAGAAAACAACTTTCCACTTACACCAGTATGCTGGCGCATTCCTTCTCCCACTACTGCTATAACAGATAAATTCGATTGAATATCAATCCCTTCGATATCTCCAATTTCAATTTCTTGCGCAAATTCTTTTTCCAACAAATCCTTTACGATTTGGGCCATTTGAGGCTCAATCGCAAAACAAATGGAATGTTCAGAAGAAGCCTGAGAAATAAGAATAACTGAAATTTTTTCTCGTGAAAGAACGGTAAATAATTTGGCAGAAACACCCGCTACTCCGATCATACCTGAGCCTTGTAAATTAACAAGAGCTAAATGATCTATCGATGAAATTCCAGTAATAATATAAGGTGTTTTTTTAGCCACTCGACTAATAATTGTCCCTTTAAATGACGGATTAAACGTATTTAAAACTCGAATGGGTATATTTTTTGCAAAAGCAGGCTGCAAAGATGGTGGATATATTACTTTTGCTCCAAAATGGGTCAATTCCATTGCTTCTGCATAACTAATTGTAGGTATGGTAAAGGCATTAGAGACCTTTCTTGGATCGGCAGTCATCATACCATCTACGTCT
Source organism: Aquirufa sp. (assembly GCA_046073945.1). Classification (GTDB taxonomy): domain Bacteria; phylum Bacteroidota; class Bacteroidia; order Cytophagales; family Spirosomataceae; genus Aquirufa. Next base: position 6,428 of record JBJTNH010000046.1, read on the forward strand.
GTCCAGATTTCAATTTCTTTTACAGACAATGCTGCTCCTAAAATGGAAGCTGTATAATCAGAACCTCCACGACCTAAGGTAGTCGTTTCTCCAGAAGCATTGGCTCCAATGAAACCAGTTACTAATCCAATTTTATGCTCGTTTTTAGTAAAAAAATCTTGAATCAATGGATTACTTACTGAAAAATTAACTTCAGATTTCCCAAATGCATCATTGGTTTGAATGATTTGTCTTGCATCAACATAGATGACAGGCAAACCTTTTTGGGATAAAATTGATGTAATTAAAGAGGTAGATAAACGCTCGCCAAAACTAACCAATAAATCAGATGATTTAGGAGAAATTTCTTTCAACAAAGTAATTCCTTTTAGAACGTCTCTTAATTCATTAACAAGTGTTCGAATGGAAGCGATAACCTGAGATTGTCCCGTAACAGGAATAAAATGCTTAATTAGCTCAAAATGGCGATTTTCAATATTCGCAATAAGATCTTCAGCGGGTTTTTTACCTGTGGAAGCCAATTTTCCAGCTTCTAACAAAGCATTCGTCACTCCGCTCATCGCGGAAAATACCACAGCAAATTTGGTTTTAGAATTCCAATTGGATTCAATGATGGTTAATACAGATTGAATGCTTTCGACACTTCCGCAGCTCGTTCCTCCGAACTTTAATATTTTTTCCATTAATATAGAAGAGAAAATGATTCCCACCTTTACAAACAGGTGAGCAATTCACAAAGATACGACTTAACCGTTATTTTTACCTATAATACGGTGCCCTTTATGCCTCCTTCGAGTGGTTTTTTTATAATTATCTGATAAAACGGAAATATTTCCATCGGTTTCCAAAATGGAAAGGTTTACATGACTTATATTATCCACACCATGCTCTCTTATGGCCGCTTCTAATTCATCTAAACTAATTTGAGCTTTTTTCAATCCCACATCATTCAGTTTTCCATCATAAATCAATAGAATTGGCTCTCCTTCCACAAAGGTTTTGAGGGTTGAATTATATTGAGTAATCTTTTTCAGCAAAAAATTCATCACGAATAAAGCAAAAGCTGCTACCAGACCACCTTCCAAAGAAGAGTCCGACCCAACCATGGCATTTTGAACAGAATTCGAAATTAATAAGATGAAAACAACATCTACGACGGATAATTGCGCAAATTCTTTTTTCCCAAAAACACGAATAGCCGCTACGATGAATACGTAAACGGCTATTGATTTTAGGGCTATAATTAAGTAGCCTTCCATAACTTATTTTTTCTTTTCAGCTGCCATAACCATTGCTAGGTTTAATTTTGCAGCTAAATCATACACATTTGTCAAATCTTGAACAGTTTGATTTCTGTCCATTCTCACAATCAAAGTAACAGCTTTCTTAGCCTGTACATCTTTCGTCAACTCCTCTTCCAAATTTGCAAAATCGATTTGACGATCATCGATGAAATAATTTTTATTTTCATCTACTGTCAAACGAATTACTTCATTCGCTGGAGTACTCTGAGGCTTATTTGTTTCTGGCAATAACAACTTAATCGCATCAGGAGAGGCTAAAGTTGAAATCATTAAAAAGAACATCAATAGGAAAAACAAGATATCCGCCAATGCCCCAGTTTCTACTTCAGATGCTTCTCTATTTCTTTTTCTAAAATTCATACGAATTAATCTAAAAATTAGGCCTTATTGGCAGGCTTGTGAAGAATATCTAAAAAGTCAATGGCTGTAATTTCCATTTTATTGATGGTTCTGTCAATCATGGTTGTTAACAAAGTATAAAGCACATAGGCAATAATACCTACAATTAAACCAGATGCAGAAGTAACCATTTTTTCATAAATACCCCCTGCTATGGTAGCAATATCGATTTTATTGGATGTTGAAATATTATGGAAAGTACGAATCATACCAGTTACTGTACCCAAGAATCCAAACATCGGTGCAATACGAGCAATCGCGCTTAATATTCCTAGATTTTTCTCCATGTTATAAATCTCCACTTTCGCTTTGTTTTCAATCGCCGTTTCAATATCACGAATTGGAGATCCTAGGCGAGATAAGCCTTTTTCCAACAATTTAGCAATTGGATACTGTGAGGTTTTACAATAAGTAATGGCACTTTGGACATTTCCACTTACCAACATATCGTTGATGGTATGCAAAAAGTTTTCATCCAATTTGGCTGTTTTACGAATGTACAAATAGCGTTCTATGAACAAAAATACAGCTCCTGCAAATAGGAGACCGATCGGATACATGACATATCCACCTTTTCCTAAAAGGTCTAATACAGAAAAGTCTTCTGCCACTTTAGCGACTTGTTGAACTGGTTCTGAATTGATAACTGAATCTGCTACTGCGGCAGTTGAATCAAGGGCTTGAGTGCCTGCTTGAAGTAATATTGAAGCTAGCGAAAATGCCATAAATTATTGACTATTTGAAAAATTAATTAATTTTTAGAATGATTTACAAGTTTACGATTTTTTTTTCACAATTTCTATGAATCTGTGTTGGATAAAATTGCTGAACACAAAAAGCCTTCTTTTAAACTATAATTAGATAAATATAATTCTTTTATTTGGAGCTCTTTCAAAACTATATCAATCAATGTATTGGCATACGGAAAGATGCTCGCTCTAAATTGTTTCATTCCGGCCATATTTTTTCTTTCCAAATAGGAAGACTCTTCTATGAAACGTAGGTGTTGATAAAATATTTCAACATCTAAAGATTGGAATGGCAATATTTTAGATTCTATCATACCTTTCGAGGCTTTCTCTAAATCCCAAATTGTTTCAAATGCTCCCGCAGCGCCAATTAAAGCTTGTGGTTTCATTTTGTTAGCTATTTCAAAAAGAGGGTTTAAAGCATTCCTAACATAATTTTGTAGGTCATCTTTTATACTTATATCAAATTCCGAATCTCGATGAAAAAGCGACTGTAATTTCAATCCGCCCAACTCAAAACTATGTTTCCAATAAACTTTTCTGTCTTCAAATAAAATAAATTCAACACTCCCTCCCCCAATGTCCATCGCTAGACTCTTTTTATCCCAATCATTTGGTAAAGAATGAACAATTCCTTCAAAAATATAGCTAGCTTCTTTTTCTCCTGAAATGACACTTACTTTAAAATCAAATTCAGTTTGAATCATATCAACCAATTCATGCGCATTAGAAGCCTGACGGATAATACTTGTGCCAATGGCATTCACTTCTGAGACTGAATATCGATGAATGATTTGATTAAATTCATGAAGTACAATTCGAGCTCTTTCCAAGGCATCTTTTTGGATAATCTGATCTTTCATTGCGCCCTTCCCCAATTGAACCGGTTTTTGCACATTTTCAACGATTACCAAGCCATTTTCATCAAAAAATCCGATTAATAATTGGAAAGTATTGGTACCTAAATCAATAACTGCAGAAAACTTGGACATGCTTTTGTAAAATTTGAACAAAATTAAACCAAAATATGGTTTAAGTCTTAAATTAAATTCTCTAAATTAGAGGATATGTTCATCAAACAACATCAAACTATTTTTTATGCTTGATCCAGAATACAACGAAGATAGAGAAGACATTTCGTCCACTTTATTGCGTTTTGAAAAAATGATCAATCAAGAAGAAGATTCTTTCTTTGACATTGAGACATTGGAAAAAATTGCGGATCACTATTTCAATTTGGCTAATTTCGATCAAGCGTTAAAAGCCTGCGACCTAGGTTTAAATCATTTTCCTTATACCCTGGAGTTAATTATTCTAAAATCTCAAATTTTGGGAGAACTTCAAAAACCCGAAGAAGGGATTGAATTAATTGAAAATAGCATTTTATTATTTCCTTCAAATATTGAGTTATTATTGGTTAAAGGAGCTTTATTGACTCAAATCAATGAATTTGAACCAGCAATACAATTATTACTTTCTTGTATTGACCAAACAGATGAAAAAGATGAGGTTTATTTCCGATTAGGTCTCGCCTATTTAGCTTGGTCTAAACCGCGTGAGGCCATTGATATGTTCAAAAAAGCCTTGGAAATCAATTATGAAAATGAAAATGCACTCATTGAATTAGCGAATGCATTGGATGAGGTAGGAAAAATAGAAGAGAGTATCCCCTATTATCAATCATTCATTGATAAAGATCCATTTTCTTATACAGCTTGGTATAATTTAGGCATTGCCTATTCCAAATTAAAACTCTACGAAAAGGCAATAGATGCCTATCAATATTCATTGGCGATTGAACCCAGCTTTGCATCTTCCTTGTATAATCTGGGCAATACATACTTGAATACTAAAGAATATGTTAGTGCAGAAGAGGCATTTCGGGAATGTTTAAAATACGACGACCCAAATCCAGAATTGTATTGTAGCTTGGCATTAAGTTTAGAGCGTCAAAAAAAATTAAAAGAAGCATTAGGCTACTATAAAGAATCTGTGAAGATAGATCCTCTTTGGGATGAAGGATTTTATGGAATTGCATTTTGTTTGACGGAATTAAACAATTGGTTCGAAGCCTTGCATTTCATCAAAAAAGCTTTAAAGTTAAATGCATTGAATCCTTTATATTGGACAGGATTAGGCGACATTGAAGGTTATTTAGGAAATACCATATCCGCTGATGAAGCGTATCAAAAGTCGATCGACTTGGATTCTTTTTTTGCACTAACATGGATTAAATGGGCTCAATTGCATTATGATTTAAACGATTTTGAAAAATCTGCGGACATCATGCTTTCTGCCATCGACGAATTACCCGAAGAGGCTGAATTTTACTATCGCTCGGCTATTTATTTAATAAAAGCAGGGCAATTCAAAGAAGCTTTTCATTTTTTGGAGTCTGGTTTGTTACTTGACTATGAAAAGCATGAAATTATATTTGAATATTTCCCAAATATTGAAACACAGAAAGCAATTTTCAAATTAATTCAGCAATACAAAAAGTAATTTTCAACCTTTCAAATAATATCCTAACC
>JBJTNH010000047.1:0-20467 GCA_046073945.1 Aquirufa sp.
TTGGATCGCTTGGCTTCTGTTTGGAAGATCGAAACCAAAAAGGCAGATGCCAATGTGGTTCGCATTCATTTGAAAACTGTTCGTGAGGCCATGAAATATGATTTGAAAGAATTTTCAGTACCTGCAGGAGCGAAAGTGGAATTGATTTTTGAAAATGTGGATGCCATGCAGCACAACTGGGTACTAGGAGCGATGGGAAGCATGGAGAAAATTGGCGCTGCAGCAGATAAGATGATCACCGCAGCTGACGGATTGGCCAAAAATTATGTCCCAACGATGCCAGAAGTGCTAGCTTACACCACCTTGGTAGAATCTGATGGCGTGGTAAAAGTAGTCTTCAAAGCTCCAGCTACCAAAGGTAATTATCCTTACTTATGCACCTTCCCAGGCCACTGGAGAATCATGAATGGAGTGATGAAAGTGGAATAGAAGAGAGAAAACTGGAAAAGAGAAGAGAGAAAACTGGAAAAGATGAAATATTTTCTCTCTTTTCTCTCTTCTATATATTTTTTTTCTTTTCTCTTTTCTCTTTCCTCTTTTCTTCTTAATTTTGCACCCCAAATAAAAATTGATTATTAACTAAAGTTCAGCATGTTAGCCCAGCATGTTGATGTAATTCGGGCGACAAATATGTCAAAACAACCAAAAGATTTCGACTGGGATTTAGTTGAAGGAAAAGGATTCGGTGGAAATTACTCTGCTGATCAAAAAGCACAAATGGAAGCCGCTATTGAGGCTACATTGAATTCAGTTACTGAAAAAGAAGTAGTAAAAGGTATTGTTGTAAGTAAAACAGACCGCGAAGTTATCGTAAACATCGGATTTAAGTCTGACGGTTTAGTATCTGCTTCTGAATTCCGCGATATGCCGGATTTGAAAGCAGGAGACGAAGTTGAAGTGTACATTGAGAATCAAGAAGATTCAAATGGACAATTGATTCTTTCTCGTAAATTAGCGAAGGTAATGGGAGCTTGGACTAACATCGAAAGAGCGTTAGAAGAAGATACTATCATCAACGGTTTCGTTAAGCGTCGTACAAAAGGTGGTTTAATTGTTGATATCTTTGGAATCGAGGCTTTCTTGCCAGGTTCACAAATTGATGTTAAGCCAATCCGTGATTTCGATATTTTTGTTGGTAAAAATATGGAAGTTAAAGTGGTTAAAATCAACCACACAAATGATAACGTAGTTGTTTCTCATAAAGTATTGATCGAAAAAGATCTTGAGGCACAACGTCAAACTATCTTAACTAACTTAGACAAAGGTCAAGTATTAGAAGGTGTGATCAAAAACATGACTAATTTCGGTGTGTTCATCGACTTAGGTGGTGTAGATGGTTTACTTCACATTACTGATATCTCGTGGGGACGTATCAACCATCCACAAGAGGTGTTGAAGTTAGATCAAAAAATCCAAGTAGTAGTTTTAGATTTCGACGAGAACAAGAAGCGTATTTCTTTAGGTATGAAGCAATTACAAGCTCATCCTTGGGAAGCATTAGCTGCTGATGTAGAAGTTGGTTCTAAAGTGAAAGGTAAAATCGTTAACGTTGCTGATTACGGTGCTTTCTTAGAAGTATTGCCAGGCGTTGAAGGTTTAATCCACGTTTCAGAAATGTCTTGGTCACAACATTTACGTAATCCACAAGATTTCTTAAAAGTAGGTGATGAGATGGAAGCAGTTGTATTAACATTGGATCGTGCGGAGCGCAAGATGTCATTAGGTGTTAAGCAATTGACGGAAGATCCTTGGACTAAGACTGACTTACTTTCTAAGTATGCAGTTGGAACAAAACATAAAGGAACAGTTCGTAACTTAACTAACTTCGGTTTATTCTTAGAATTAGAAGAAGGAATTGATGGTTTAGTTCACGTTTCTGATTTATCTTGGACTAAGAAAATCAAGCATCCATCTGAGTTTGTTAAAGTTGGAGATGCTTTAGACGTAATCGTAATCGAATTAGATGCTGAGAATCGTCGTTTAGCTCTTGGACATAAGCAATTAGAAGAGAATCCTTGGGATACTTTCGAAAGCGTTTTCACAGTAGGTTCAACTCACAAAGCAACTGTTATTTCTAAAAATGACAAAATGGCTGTGTTAGAGTTACCATACGGTATTGAAGGATTAGCTCCATTCAAGCAATTAGTGAAAGCAGATGAGTCGACTGCAGAAGTAGGAGAGTCATTGGATTTCGTAGTAACTGAGTTCCAAAAAGATGAGCGTAAGATCATTCTTTCACACACTCGTACTTTCACTGAAGCTACAGCAGAAGAAACAGCTGCTGCTGCCGCAAAACCAGAGAAGAAGAAAGCTGCTAAAGCTACTGAAAAAGTAACTGTTGCTGCTGAGAAATCTACTATGGGAGATATTGGTGCTTTATCTGCTTTAAAAGAGCAAATGGAAGGTGCTGAAAGAGCTCAAGCTATCAAAAAATTAGAGAAAAAATCTAAGAAAGCTGAGTAATCTATCACATAGTTAAAATGAAAAGGGAATCCAGCAATGGGTTCCTTTTTTTATAATTAAGAATGTAGAATTAAAAATGTAGAATTAAGAATGTAGAATTGTCTTAATGAGTTCTAATCTTAAAAAAAATACCCCAAATTTTACATTCTACATTTTTAATTCTACATTCTTAATTTACACAAACCGATAATTCGTTCTAGAATCAAATTTCTCCCCAGATCTTAAAACCGTTGTTGGGAAATGCGCTTGATTGGGGGAATCAGGGAAATGCTGGGTTTCGAAACAAAAGGCAATTCGGCGAGTATAATGCACCCCCATTTTGCCCGTTAATCGGCCATCTAAGTTGTTTCCCGTGTAAAATTGCATGCCAGGTTCTGTGGTACGAACTTCCAACCTTCTTCCTGAAATAGGTTCATGAGCACTTGCTACTAATTCAAAGGCATTGGGTGCTTTATCAAAGGCATAACAATGATCATAACCGCCACCTTTGGCAATTTGGTCTTCATTTGCATCAATCTCTAATCCTATTTTTTTCGGCTGAGAGAAATCAAAGGCATTGCCTTTTACCGCTAATAATTCTCCCGTTGGGATTACCGTTTCATCCACCGGCACAAATCGAGAAGCATGAATTTGTACGTCATGGTCTAGGATGCCACTTTTGATATTTCCTGTTAAATTGAAATAGGTATGTTGTGTTAAATTAAGAATTGTTGTTTGGTCAGTTGTCGCTTCATAACGAATATCCAATTCATTGTTGGAATTCAAGGTATACGTCAATTGAACATCTAAATTTCCTGGATATCCTTCTTCTCCATCTTTGGAAAGATAGGTCAATACCAATTTGGCTTCATGATCATTGCTACTAGCGTCCTTCACATTCCAAACAACCTTATCAAAGCCTTTTAGTCCTCCGTGTAAATGATTGCCTTTATTTTGAGCAACTAATTGATATTCTTTGCCTTCCAAAGTGAATTTACCTTTCGCAATTCGGTTGGCATAACGACCCACTGCAGCACCGAAAAATGGGCTATCTTTTTCGTATTCTTCCAAGGTATCAAATCCCAAAACCACATCTTCTATTTGACCATTTTTATCTGGACAAAGAATTTTAGTAATGATGCAGCCATAGGTCATGATTTGCACCTCAAGACCATTTTGGTTTTTAAGGGTATAAAGTTCAACTGATTCGCCAGAACGACTAGTTCCGAATGCTTGGGAAGAAATGTGCATGATAAATTTTGTAAACGAATGGATTATAAAACGCTGAATTTGTAAATGGTTGTTGTATGGTATTTTTCACCAGGTTTCAATACCGTTTTAGGAAAACGAGAATGATTCGGAGAATCTGGATAATGTTCTGTTTCTAAACAAAAACCTGTCCGATGTTGGTAATTGATGCCTGATTTTCCTTTCACACTTCCATCCAAAAAATTGCCTGAGTAAAATTGAATAGCAGGTTCGGAGCTGATCACTTCCATGAATCTACCTGAATTAGGCTCATATACTTCTGCAATAGAATGCATCGCACTGGTATCTTTGGCTATCCAGCAATGGTCATAACCTTTTCCATATTCCAATTGAGTGTCTTTCTGGTTAATCCGCTCACCAATTTTGTGCGTCTTTGTGAAATCAAATGGCGTATCTTTCACCTCTTTTAAAATGCCTGTTGGAATCAAACCTTTGTCGATAGGTAAAAACTTATCTGCCTTGAGCGTCAATTCATGGTTTAAAATGGATTGTTTGGCATTTCCTGATAAGTTGAAATAAGCATGATTGGTTAAATTGATAACCGTACTTTTATCTGTTGTTGCAGAATAATCTATTTCTAAGGCATTGTCTTTTTTCAACGTATAGATAACTTGTACTTGCAAATTGCCTGGAAATCCTTCCTCACCGTCTTTGGATAAATAATTTAAAACCAATTTAGGTTCGTCACCTTCCACAGCTTTGGCAGTCCAAATTACTTTGTCAAAGCCTTTTAATCCACCATGTAAGGTGTTTTCTCCATTGTTGATTGGCAGCGTATAACGTTGTCCTTCCAAGATAAATTTCCCTTTCGCGATTCGATTACCATATCTACCTACCAAAGCTCCAAAATAAGGCACGCCTTTGATATATCCCGATAAGGAATCACATCCTAAAGTAATATCCTCGAATTTTCCATTTTTATCTGGCGCTGTCCAAGAAACGATGGTTCCACCATAGTTGGATATTTTGACAGTCATACCATTGGCATTAGTCAAGGTATATAAATCTACTTGTGTGCCACCAGCCTTGCCCCAAGGCTCTTTACTGATTCCCGGCTTTGAATCTTCATTTTGAGAACAAGCACTAACAAGAAAGAGTCCTATGAAAAGGGTTAAAATAGATTTGATTTTCATTTTACCAGAAAATAACATAGATTAAAATAAAGAAACTAATGATAGCAATGGAGCCAATTTGGAAGGAACGTGAAACCTTAAACCATTCTCTTTTTACTTCAAAGGCATTCGGGTGATCTTCTCCTTTTAATACCAAATAACTGATGGCAACTTGAACCAATACACAGATCCAGAATGCAATTCCCATTCGATTCAAGAATGGCATATCTGGGAAACCAATTTCTAAATAAGTGGAAAGAATAATACTTAAAACGGCCGCAACAATGGCACCTTGAGTACTGTTTTTCTTCCAAAAGAAACCCAATAAGAAAATGGATAAAATACCTGGAGAAATATAACCCGTGTATTTTTGAATGTATTCGTACGCTTGGCCCAAGTTTTTCAATTGTGGGCTAATGACCAATGCAATAGCAAAAGCAATCACAATAGCAATTCTTCCAACCCAAACGGTGTTTTTTTCCGACAAATTGGGATTGAAAAATTTCTTATGAATATCCAACATGTAAATCGTCGAAATACTATTCGCTTTACCGGCTAAACTAGCAACGATAGCAGCTGTCAATGCCGCGAAAGCTAAGCCTTTTAAACCTACAGGAAGTAAATTTAAAAGAACAGGGTAGGCATTGTCTGGCTTGATGATTCCATTTTGCGTAATTCCATTCACAATGGCTGGTTCTGCATTTTCTTGGAAAATAACATAAGCGGCCAAACCTGGCAATACAACGATAATAGGCATCAACATTTTTAAGAAACCCGCAAACATAACTCCATTTCTGGCTGTTTTGATATCTGCTCCAAGAGCCCTTTGGGTCATGTATTGATTACAGCCAAAATAATTTAAGTTGTTGATCCATTGTCCACCAATCACAAACATCATGATACCCGGTAATTGTTTATAGGCATCAATGAACCCGCCTTTTCCGTCATATACTTGGTATTGATTGGGACTAAACATCATGTGCAAATGGCTATCCGCTTTTTCCTTGATCAAAGAAACTCCCTCCCAAATTCCTGCACCTGTTCCTACTCGGTTGGACAATAATTCCAAGGCCAAATAGGTAGTAGCCAATCCCCCAAAAATCAAACATACTACTTGAATGACATCGGTATAACCAATCACTTTCATTCCTCCCAAAGTAATGATAACCGCAAAGATGGTTAAGAAAATAGCACAGCTCATGAAAGAGAAACCTGTCATTTTTTCTAAACTCAATCCTCCCAAATAAATGATAGACGTTAAATTCACGAAAATGTATAAAAACAACCAAAAAATGGCCATCATGGTCGCTAATTTATCATTGTATCTCTTGGAGAGAAATTGTGGCATGGTATAAATCTTGTTATTGAGATACATGGGCAAGAAATAGGTGGCCACAATCAGTAAAACGACCCCGCCAAAAATTTCATAAACGGAAATAGCAATACCTAATTGGAAGGCTTGTCCACTCATTCCGATAAATTGTTCCGCTGAAATATTGGAAGCGATGATGGATGCTCCAATGGCCCACCAAGTAAGCGATCCTTCTGCCAGAAAGAAATCTTTACTGTTGTCAGATTTACTTCCTTTGTTTTTATAAATCCAGTAGCCATAAGTGGCTACAACCACAAAATAGATGAAAAATATGGTGTAATCGAGTGTTTCTAATCCGAGTTTCATGTTTGGTTTAAAGGTAGGTTTTCAATAAGTCATAATTTATCTTTAAAAAATGACATGCGCAATTTAAGAACTAATCTTTTCTTATGCATCACTGCAAAAATTAAAATCATATTTTGTCATCAAATACTTGAAATACAAAGGAAAAATTAGGTATTTTGTCTACTATAAAAACCCTAACCTCTTTAAACTATATGTTCTAAAATTAAAACTGCCCAATTTAACCTTTTGAAATTACTCTTAATTTACTTTTTGAATGAATAAATATTTAGGCCTAGTCAACTGGGGCGTCTATTTTCTATTGCAATTGCTGATAGAAAATTGCATCAAAACCCCTTTAGTTGATGGTAACATACATTTATCAGTTTCCTTTCTTTTTTTATTGAATACAGGTCTCTTGTTTATTAAACCTAGTTTTAGGGTGTTTTTTATTATTCAATTGCTTTCTATTGCAACATTTGTGTTGGCCTTACTACCGCATTTTTTCTTCTTTAATATATATAGTTTCATTTCACGATTTAATTATATTTGGTTAAAGCCTAAAGAATTTGCTTTTTTCTTTTTGTATCTAATTTTTGCCGTTTTCGTCATTTACTTAATTGTAAAGGCTCAGTTTAATTTGATTAAGAATCATCTAAATTATTCTTTTGAATTTGTTGTTTTATTGGTTTTTCTAATGGCTTTTCGCACGATTGTGCAAGTTAAATTGGTGCATCGCTTTCAAACAAATATCTATTTAAAAGGAATCAATGAGAATAAATTGGATTTGTTTATTGATGATTATTCCATCTACAAACAAGGGGCCAATGCAATTAAAGATTATACCTGCGGTAAATCAAACGCAATCAGCCCAAGCATTCAATATTTTGGAGATAATCAAACTAACAAAGAATTATTGATGTTGATGGAAAGCTGGAGTGAATTAGTGAATCCTCAAAATCAAGCGGTTTGTATTGACTTTTTGAATAATTATATTTTAAATAATACTCATTTGTCATCCAATTACCGGGTAGAATTCGGACGAATTTGTTTCCATGGAAATACTGCCTCCGCGGAAGCGAGAGAATTATTAAACATGGATAATGAAGAATCTTATAGAGCATTTTTAGAATTTTCTAAGCCTTCCAAATATAATTTAGTTGCAAATAAAATAAAGGCAGGATATCATACCATCGCTTCTTTTCCTGCTTCTAAACAATATGGAAGCAATCATAGCAATGCAGAAGGATTCCGAAAAAAATTAAATTTCAAAAGTCGATTTTATTTGGAAGAATTATTGAACAATAAAACGGCGAAAATTAACCAAGAAAATGGGTATTATTCTGTTTTTGATGAAGACATGGTGGATAGTATCATGCACGAAAGTAAAAATTATCACAAAGTTTTTGCCTTTGGTTTAACGATAAATACACACTCCCCGTTTAATTTAGATATGAGTCGGGTTGACCTTAAAGATTATCAAAAGGCAAAATCCATTTTGTTAAAAAGTTTTGATAATAATCTACATGCTTTTGATCAATTTTATCGAATTACTGTAACAATTAAGCATACTCTAAATTACTTAGATCGTGATAATTCTTTGTTTGATAAAGTTTTATTTGTTGGCGATCATTCTTATCCAGACCTCCGTTGTTTGAATTTGTATAATAAAGAATTTGTACCGTATTTAGTGCTTTCAAAAAAACACTAAGTCAACAATTTCTTAACCTATAATGAATAAACTACCTCTAATTTTAGGCTTTATATGCCTAAGTTTTGGGTCAATGAATGCTCAAAAGCAAGCTACTGACCTTTTGCCTTTACCTCAAAAAATTGAATTACAATCAGGATTTTTTAGCACAGATTCTACCATTAGGGTTTTTGCAGAAGGACCAGGGAATTCAATCATTCAAAAAGCCATCACTCGTTTCAATAGTCGATTGTCTAGAAAAACATTTTTGCCTGTTCAACTTGCTCAATCTGCAGAAAAGGCTCAAATAATTATTCAGTCTAACGATAAAAATATCGCTGAGGAAGGTTATAAGATTTCAATTTCTAAACATATTCGTATTTCAGCATCTTCCGATAAGGGAGTTTTGTATGCCTTAGAAAGTTTGATTCAATTAAGTGAAAAAACGGAATCTGGAGTGAGGTTTGCTCAAGTCCATATCGAGGATTATCCACGGTTTCCTTGGAGAGGAATGATGGTAGATGTAGCACGTCATTTTTTACCAATGTCTGTGTTAAAGCGAAATGTCGATGCCATGGCTACGGTGAAAATGAATACACTTCATTTGCACTTAACCGATGATGAAGGCTTTAGAATTGAATCGAAAAAATGGCCTAAATTGCATCAGATGGGCTCAAATGGGAAATATTATACCCAATCTGAAATGCGCGACTTTATTGCTTATTGTTCCGATAGGGGCATAGAAGTTTATCCAGAATTTGATTTGCCTGGGCATAGTCAAAGTTGGTTTGCGGGTTATCCTGAACTTGCTGCTGAGAAAAAAGTATATGAGCCAGGACTTCGTTTCAAAAACACAAGTGACAAACCATTGTCCATGATGGCAGTTATGCAAATGATGAATACGGCTTCATTGCCTACCATTGATCCGACGAAAGAATTCACGTACCAATTTTTAGAAGAGTTTTTGAAAGAAATGAAGGGTATTTTTACCAGTGGAAAGGTGCATATTGGGGTGGATGAGAGCAATGGTGTGGCATGGAAAAACAATCCAACCATTGTACAATTTATGGAAAAAAATAAGCTCAAAGATGTACATGCTTTGCAAGATTATTTTGCCTCACGTTTGATAAAAATAAATCAAAAATTGGGTTTTCAAACCATCGCATGGGAAGAAGCATTCAATGAGCATTCAGATAAAAATATGATTGTTCAGCTATGGAAACCAGGAATGATGGGTCCTTCCTTATCGGCAGAGAAAGTTGCAAACCAAGGAAATAAAAGCTTGTTATCCAGAGGTTTTTATTTGGATTTATTCATGCCAGCCTACGTTCATTATTTGAATGAAGATATGTTAAAATCGGAAACAGCCGCTTCACTTCAAGGTGGCGAAGCAGCCATTTGGACCGAAGTTGTAGATGAATATAATTTTGAAAACCGAGTATGGCCTAGAGCTGCTGCGATTGCAGAAAGATTATGGTCCAATGTAAAAGTAAAAGATGTGGATGATTTATACCGTCGATTAATTCCTTTTAGCCATCAATTGGCTTGGAATGGCTTACAGCATATCAATCAAGCCCATGTTTTAATGGATGAATTTTTGAATGGCACCCATTCTTCTGCGCATGAATTAGTGAAAATTCTTAGTCCAGTAAAAGGCTATAAGCGAATCATGAGTAAAATGTTAAGTCCTCAAAAATCTCAAATAGAGGCTTTGAATCAATTATGTGATATTTTGCCAATTGATTCTGAAAAAAGATGGAATTTTAGAGCATTGGTATCCGATTATTTAACGAATCATTCGGAAACTTCTAAAAATGAAATCATTGCCCAATTGAAAATTTGGAAAAATATTCAATTGAATGATTCGAAGTCAGTGAATGTGCAAAAGTTGAAGAAACATTCTGAGAACCTTTCCAGCATTTCTGCTAAATTATTGGATTTGATACAACTTAATGCGTCTGTGAACAAAGAACTGCTTTTAAAACAAATTACGATGGCTAAAAAAAATCAAGATGCGGAGGTGGAATTAGCAATTTTGGAAGAGTTAGAAGCCTTAGCCAATGGAAATATGAAATCGCCTGAAATGAAATTCAGTCTTTTTTAAATCTTTTGTATGAAAGTTAGTGTCTGTCATGCCTTATCTTTTATGAAAATTTCAAGAAATTGATTTGTCATTTGCAGAATTTTGAGCAAATTTACTTTTACCTTTTTCTCAAAGGTGGAATTTGATATTAAACATTAAAAACCAAAAAGCTATGAGTAATAATTCTAGGCGCGATTTCATCAAAAGCGCTTCTGTGGCTGCGGCCAGTTTTTATATTGTTCCTCGCCACGTCTTGGGCAAGGGTTATAAAGCTCCTTCAGACAAATTGAATATCATGGGTATCGGTGGTGGCGGAAAAGGCTACAGTGATATTATGAATTCTTACAACAAGGGCTCAGAAAACATCGTTGCCATTGTCGATGTAGATGATCGTCAGGCAGCAAAAGCAAGAGGTGAATTACCTAATGCCAAATATTACAAAGATTTCCGTGTTGCTTTAGAAAAAGAAGGAAATAATGTGGATGCTGTTATTGTATCTACTCCTGACCATACACACGCAACCATTGCGATGGAAGCGATGCGTCGTAGCAAGCACGTATATGTACAAAAGCCTTTAACACACGATATTTACGAGGCAAGAATCTTAGCTGAAAAAGCAAGAGAAATGAAAGTGGTGACTCAAATGGGTAACCAAGGTTCTTCAGGAGATGGAGTTCGTAAAATGGTAGAATGGTTTGAAGGGGGTGTCATTGGTAAAGTACACACAGTACAAGTTTGGACTAATCGTCCAGTTTGGCCACAAGGAATTGCTTATCCATCTGCTGGATTTGAAGTACCTAAAGAATTAGATTGGGATTTATGGTTGGGACCTGCTAAATATCGCGAGTTTAATCCAGCTTTCGTTCCGTTCAAATGGAGAGGTTGGTGGGATTATGGTACAGGCGCTTTGGGAGATATGGGATGTCACCTATTAGATCCTCCATTCAAAGTTTTAGGTATTCGCGATGCAATTGACGTAGAATGTTCAGTAGGTTCAGTATTCTTAAAAGATTGGACACCAGAGTGGATTCCAGAAGGATGTCCTCCTTCATCAATGGTAACTTTGAACTATGGTCCATCTAAGAAAAATAATTCACCTGTTAAATTAACTTGGTACGACGGTGGTCTACGTGCACCTCATCCAGATGGAATTCCTTCTACAGAAGTAATTGGAGATCCAGATGGTTCTAATGGTGTTATTTTGATCGGTACTAAAGGTATCATGACTTGTGGTACTTATGGTATGTATCCTAAAGTATTCAAAAATGGAAAGCAAGTTCCGGAAGAGGAATTGCCAAAAGCAAGTATTCCACGTGTGGAAAGAGGTGATGCTGGACACAATACTCAATGGGTAGAAGCTTGTAAAGCTGGTTTCGGCAAAATGGAAGTTAGTTCTCCATTTGATTATGCAGGGCCATTTACAGAATCTGTTTTAATGGGTAATTTGGCGATTCGTTCTTACATGTTGCGCGAAGGCGAAGGTAGAACGGCTAAATACATTGGACGTCAGAAGCTGACTTGGGATGCTGCTAATATGCGTATCACAAACTTTGACCCAGCTAACCAATTTGTTCGTAGAGAATACAGAGCAGGCTGGAAGCTGTAAATAGTTATTAGTGTTTAGTTATTAGGTATTAGTTGTTTAAATATTCCGTTTCTAATACCTCAAAACTAATAACTCATAACTTAAAACTAATACCTTAAAATAAGTTTTAACACAAAGAGACGGGATAACCTCCCGTCTTTTTTTATTTTTGTAAAAAAAATTTCGATGCTAAATAACCCCAACGACAAATCCGCTATTTTTCAAGAAGTGGAAGCATATATTCTTTCCAAAGGATATGAAATAGTAGCCAAAGATTATTCTCGGCCTTGGGGTGGTTTCTATGTTTTAGCAGAAGAACAAGCAGCTCGATTTGCCGAAGAATTTTTTCCAGAGTTAAGTTTTGAGCAGATTCAAATTACTCAAAAATTAAGTCCCAAATTTTTGTTGGTGGCGCCCAATCAACGCCTTTCTTGGCAATACCATTTTCGTCGTGCTGAAATTTGGAAGGTTGTGTCAGGACCAGTTGCTGTGGCTATTTCAGCGACAGACGAACAACCTGATCCAGGAATTTACCAAGATGGCGATTTTATTAAATTAGATATTGATCAAAGGCACCGCCTCATCGGTTTAGCTAATTGGGGCCTTGTTGCAGAAATTTGGCAACATACAGATGTAAATCATCCTTCCGATGAAGCAGATATTGTGAGGTTACAAGATGATTTTGGCAGATAGATATCTTTGTGTTAAAAACAAATTCAAATATTTTAACACTGAGAACACAAAGATTAAAAATTTCTAAAATGAAAGAAAGATGCCTTTTTTTCCACCTCTATACTCCCTATCTCATGAGATAAATTCGCTACTTCAGCAGGACATACTGTTGCCATTCGGATCGCTTCTACCAATGGGATTCCTGCGTGGCTTACACAATTTTGTACTGCTTCTTGCATGCTTAATGCTGAACCAGATAATACGCCTTGATCATTGGTGAATTTATGATTGACCTTTTTGAAATGATAAGGTCCCGATAAATCCTCTGTCACGGCATCCGTAATCAAAAATAATTTATCACCTTTTAATTCTTTCGCCAAACGAACAGAATTGAAATCGCAATGCAAACCATCTACAATGATACTCGCCCAAGCTTCATTGAGGAAGGTTGTTCCAACAATTCCTAAAGCCCTACTTTGCCATTGCGATTGTGCGTTGAACAAATGGGTTACTCGATTAATTCCTTTATTAAATGCCCGTTGCACCTGTTCTTGAGTCGCATCTGAGTGACCGATAGATAAGAGTATGGGACTTTTGATGATAAAATCCAATACATCTTCTTCAAACATTTCAGGTGCAATGGTCATGTAAATTGGCAATGACTTTGCGCTATCAATGATTTCCTGAATAAAAGGAATCGTAGGTTTTTGAACAAACTCTTCCTTATGGGCTCCTCTGCGAACTGGGTTGAAAAAAGGGCCCTCTAAGTGTAGTCCAATAAGGCCTTTTCCTCCTTGTGCTAAATAGGCTTGACAAACCTCAATGGCTTTCCACATCGACTCTTTGGGAGAACAATTTAGCGTTATTTGAAAAAAATGAGTACCCGTAGCAAGATGTTCCTCATACGTTTTTTGAATAGATTCTACCGTTTGGTGATTGGAAAATAAAATTCCCCCACCACCATACACTTGTAGGTCTATGAATCCAGGACAAATGAATCCTTCTTTGTATTGTACGTCTGTTTCCGATTTAACTGGCTGAATAGCTACAATACGGTCATTTTCAACATGAATTTCATGTTGATAAAGCCATTCATGACCGGTAAATATTTTGTTGGCGGATATGATTTGCATATTATTCAATTCATGAGAGTAATAAATTACCAACCTGCAGCTTGTCCATCTTTTCTTGATTCCGAAGCGCCAAAATATACTTTTCTAACCGGATCCCATCGAATGGCTTGATATCCACCATAAACGCCATTCATATAACCTACTTGATGGCCTTTTTGCATCAATTCACGGATAACTTCATAGGGATACCCACTTTCTAAAGTGATGGTGCCACCAGTTAATTCCATGCCTTCGCCGGTTGGTTCAGAAGATCCTTCGTGATTGATTCTCGGTGCATCGCCAGCTTCTTGAATGTTCATTCCAAAGTCGACAACATCCATCACAATTTGCACATGCCCCATCGGTTGAAAACCACCACCCATTACACCAAAACTCATAATAGGCTCTCCGTTTTTGGTCATAAAAGCAGGTATAATCGTGTGGAAAGGTCTTTTACCTGGTGCGTAGGTATTATTTTCTCCTTCTTTCAAACTATATAACTCTCCTCTATCTTGTAACATAAATCCCAATCCATCAGGCAACATACCTGAACCAAAACCGCGGTAATTGCTTTGGATCAATGAAACCATATTACCCTCTTTATCAGCAATGGTTAAATAGATCGTATCACCATCTTTGAGCGCTGGATTTCCTGCATCATAATGTCTGGAAGCTCGGTCTTTGATTAATTTTCTGCGCTCATTGGCATAATCTTTAGAGATTAAACCCGCAACAGGCACTTTGGCAAATTCGGTATCGGCATAAAATTTGGCACGGTCTTCAAAAACCAATTTTTTAGCTTCAGTAAATAAATGGATATGCTCTGCGCTACCGAATTTGATTTTAGAAAAGTCATAACCTTCCAAAATATTTAGCATTTGTAAGGCGGCAATACCCTGTCCATTGGGAGGTAATTCCCAAACATCATAGCCTCTGTAATTCACAGAAACAGGTTCAATCCAAGTGGAAGTATGACTGGCTAAATCCTCATAGGAAAGAAATCCGCCATTTTTTTTCATGAAAGCATCGATGGTTCTGGCGATATCACCTTTATAAAAGGCATCCTTTCCACCTTTGGCAATTTTTTCTAAAGTATTGGCCAAGTTGGGATTTTTGAAGATATCTCCACGAACTGGAATAGTTCCATTGGGGTAGTAATGTTCTGAAACATTGGGGAATTTACCATAATTGGCTGGTACCTTTTGTAAAGCGGAGGCGAATTCTTCATGGATAGGAAAGCCATTTTTAGCATACGAAATTGCTTTTTCCAAGACTTTATTCATTGGCATACTGCCAAATTTTTTGTGTAATTCAAACCAAGCATCTACACAACCTGGAACGCTAACCGGCAAAGGACCAGTACTTGGAATGTGTTTCAATCCTCTCTTCTTGAATTCATCTAAAGTTAAAGATTTAGGAGACCTTCCTGATCCATTTAATCCATACAATTTTTTTGTTTTAGCATCCCAAACAATGGCAAATAAATCGCCTCCTATACCGTTGACATGCGGTTCAACGACACCTTCCATCGCATTAGCGGCAATAGCCGCATCAATGGCATTTCCACCCGCTTTCAAAACATCCAAAGCGGCTTGAGTAGATAGGGGATGTGAGGTGCAGGCCATGCCATTTTGCGCAATAACCTCTGATCGAGTTGCCCATAATTTACCACTCGGGCGATCTTGAGCATATAAACCAATTGGGAAAAGTAAAAGAAGTAAGATTTTTTTCATGTTGATAAGTTCTTGATGAAGTGAATTTAATCAAAAATAGAATTAGTTATTAGTTATTAGTTATTAGTTTTTAGAACCAAAGCCAACTCTTACCTTTTACCTCTTACCTCTTACCTCTTACCTATCGACGAAATCCAGACTTCAAATAATTCCTTTTCAAATTCAATCGCTTTTTGAGCATGTGTTTCCCAATCGGGCGAAAAGGCTTTCAATTGTTTGATCATTTCTTCCAAATGACCTTCTTCCTCTAAAATGATCGATTTAACCTGAACTTTGGATTTTTGGGCAGTCAATGCTTTTTGGTAAATAGGATATAATTCATCCGCCCGAACTTCAATGGCATAAGTGACCAATAAATAAGCCGCCCATTTGACATCTGCACCTTTCAGACCTAAAACTTTTTGGGCATATTGGCAGACTTTAACATCAAGAAAATCGAGGTAAAATTTAGAACTTTTTGGACTCAATAAGTACTCATCCTGATACGTTTCGAAACCACCTTCTACCAATTTGGTAATTTGCTTTTTTAAATAAAAAGCATGGCGGTGTTCTTCTGCTGCATGTTTTAAGACCATTAAACCAACATCCACCTTTGGCTCAAATTTCGAGATTTTTCTTGCACCCACGTTTTCCATGAATGAAAGGGTATTCAAAAACTTGGCATGAGTCTCTGTGTTTGAGATAATTGCAGAAAAAATCGATTCTAAATTGGGCATGTATAGACTAAAAATTGGACTGCAAAGATAATCTTTCAAGGAATGAAAACGGCCAATATGCTTTAAAAAGCAAAAAAACCTTTTAAATTTGATAATTCTAATCCTTTAAGTCCTATTTGTTCATTGCCTAATGGAAATTACTTATCAAATTAATCCCAAACTATCCGTTCAAGATTTGATTCAGATTTTAGATAAATCCACCTTAGGAGTGAGGCGTCCCTTGTCTGATATTAAGGCGATGGAATCTATGTTGGAACATGCAAACGTGTACATTGGAGCTTATGACGGCGACAAATTGGTTGGCTTAGCACGTTGTATGACAGATTTCGTTTACACGACTTATTTGGCCGATTTAGCAGTAGATGAAGCCTACCAGCATCATGGAATTGGTAAACGTCTTTTAAAGGAGGTGAAACTCTTTCTTCCTCGGGCGAAATTGATATTATTGGCCGCACCAGCAGCACAAGGATATTATCCCAAAATTGGCATGCAAAGGCACGAGCATTGTTTTTTTATCGATGATGTTGCTGAAATTAATTAACATTGAACATGGAAATTGGAATATTAAATAGTCCCAAAAATATAGAAATCAAAGAAATGATTTTACCTGAGCCTAAATTGGGCGAGGTAAGAATCAAGGTCAAGCAGGCAGGAATTTGCGGTTCAGATGTCCATTTTTTTCAAGGACACCGTCAATTATCCAAACCGACCATCATGGGACATGAGGCCTTGGGATTTATTGATAAAATTGGTGAAGGAGTGAGTGATCGAGTTTTGGGACAAAGAGTGGTGGTAGACCCGAATATAGTTTGTGGTCATTGCACTTATTGCAAAAGAGGGAAGGGTAATATTTGTGTGAATAAGCGCATCATTGGTCAAACAGAACCTGGTTGTTTTGCTGAATATGTTTGTGCCCCATCTAGTTCTGTTTTTGATATTCCTGATCATATCTCAGATGATAATGCTGTTTGTATTGAACCCATGGCAGTAGCTTACCATGCTCTTTTTTCTTCACAAGCTAAATCGGGAGATGCCGTGGCTGTGATAGGTTTAGGTGCCATTGGAATGTTGCTTACGCATTTGGCTATTCAATTAGGTTACCAGGTTTTTGTTCATGAACTAAATCCTGAATTAGTACAAAAAGCGCTTGATTTAGGAGCGCAAAAGTTTTTTGATTCCGATGTAGAAAAAGTAACTACTTTTTTAACTCAAAAGGATGTACAAGTCATTTTTGAATGCGCTGGAAATGAAAAAACAGCAAGTTTAGCAGCCGAAATTGCACCAAGAGGTTCTGAAATTATTCTTTTGGGACTTTCTGAAAAGTTAGCGACTTACCAACCTTTAAAAATTACGAGGGAAGGAATTCAAATCAAAGGCTCCATCATTTATGATCATCCTTTTGATTTTCTACGTGTTATTGATTTATTGAAATCGAAAGTCATTAACCCAAGTTTAATCATTACCAAAAGAATGCCTTTATCGCAATTGCAGGAAGCTTTATATTTAGCCTCTGCAGGGCACGCAGGTAAAATTATCATTGAAACAAAATTGAATTGAAATGTCTTCAGATTCTTCCTCTTTTATGACCATTAACGATGAAAAACCGATGTCTTGGCATCAAATTTTAATTGTCGCTATTTGTTTTATTCTCAATTTCAATGATGGTATTGATGTTTTTTTGGTCTCTTTTGCAGCGTCTGAAATAACAGCAGAATGGCAATTAACCAATGCCGAAATGGGTTATGTGTTTAGTTCTGGATTAGCGGGAATGACCATCGGCTGTTTTTTGTTGGCGCCTTTGGGTGATTCCATCGGCCGAAGAAAAACCTTCTTGATCTCTTTGTTCTTAATCAGCTTGGGAATGGTTTTGGTTTATTTCGTGGAGAATTTTTCTCAAATGTTGATTTATCGCTTTATTACTGGATTTGGAATAGGAGGGATTTTGCCGAATTTGGCGACAGTCGCCTCTGAATTTTCAAATAAAAAATCAAAGGATTTCAATGTAGGAATTGTTCAAGCAGGTTGGCCTTTGGGAGCGATATTGACTGGTTTTGTGGCAGCTTGGGTAGTACCAGCGTTTGGTTGGAGATTCGCATTTCTTTGTGCAGGAATATTTTCTGCGGTTATGTTTGTGATTGTTTTGTTGTTCCTGACAGAATCTCCTGCCTATTTACAAAAAAAACAATCCAATGAAATCGCCATTAAACCTATGCGAATATTGCTTTCCCCCGAATATAGAACTTCTACTATTTTACTCTGGACAGGAATATTTTTCGGCTTTTTAACTTTATATACTGTGTTGAGTTGGGTTCCTACTTTAGCTAAGTCGGCTGGAATGCCCTATGAACTAGCGACTTATGTGGGTGCTACGCTGAATTTAGGGGCATTCACGGGAGTGTTCGTGATGGGGCTTAGCATTGGTAAATGGGGAATTCGTAAAGTGATGTTGGTATTTATGTTGTTGGCCTTTTCTTTGATGGTTTTATATGGCAGTTTTGATTTGAATTATCTAGCTCGATTTATTTTGACATTTTTTATTGGCTTTTTTGTTCAAGGCGGTTTCAATATTTTCTATCCAGCTTCTACGCGAATCTATTTGGATAACGTGAGATCCACAGGCGTAGGTTTAGCCATGGGAATTGGTCGTTTTGGTGCAATAGTAGGACCCACGCTTTTTGGTATTATGTCGGATGAAGGTTACAGTATACTTATTCGCTTTATTGTATTTTCTCTACCCTTATTGGTAGCGGCATTTATTATGCAAAAAATTCCTTCCAAGAATTTGTCGTAAGAACTACATATAACTTTCGTAATTCATCTTTTTATGTAAAATTCTTATGATTTGTAATTGATCATTTAAGGTGTCAATTTTGTAAAAAATATAGTGAGAATTGATTCTATATTTAAAATAACCCATCCTTAATTCGCCGCAATCTGTTCCAATGAAAGGATTTGTACATAAAAATTCTATTGTATCGAATATTTGATGAATGTATTTTTCTGCTTGTTTAGTGGACCAGTTTTCGAAAGTATAAAGCCAAATTGTATCTAAATCATTTTTGCTGGAATTACTTAATTGGAATTTCATTTGTTAGGTATTTTTCTCTCATTTCTTTCAGATAATCTTCACGGTTTACATCTAAAACAAAACCAGATTCTTCTCCAATCAAAAGCTCCTTAATTAAATCGGATTTTTTATTTTCTTCTTTTTCAAATAATCTAAGAGCAGTCCTAATTACTTCACTTGCTGAAGAATATCTCCCGCTTGCAATTTGTGTTTGAATGAAATTGTCAAAATATTCGCCCAATAAAATAGAAGTGTTCTTAGCCATTATTTTTGTTTTTTCTAAAAATACCAATTTTTGGTATGTTGTCAAAATCAAATATTTATAGAAATGTCAAACAAACTGGATTTTGAACCTCAATAATCACACCGGTATCATTTAATTGCCCGTTGACACTATTGAAAGAAAATACCTGAACTTTATTTTCTCCACTGCTCGCTACAAACACATATTTTCCACTTGGATCAAAGGTGAAATTTCTTGGCTTGGCGCCTACGTTTACTTGATGATCAAAAATGAGTTTACCATCATTTTGAACCTTGAAAATGGACAAATTATCACTCGTTATCCGATTAGATGAAATTAGCCATTTGGCATCTTTGGATAAATGAATGTCCGCACTTGCTTTCACTTCTTGTGGACTAAAATCGGCTTGGATGGTTTGGATTTCATTGAGTTGATGATTAACGTAGCTAAAAACATCCACCGTGCCATTTAATTCATTGATTACATATACGATTTTTCCATTCGGATGAAATATCAAATGTCTGGGTCCTTTGCCAGGCTTGATCGAATAGGTTTTAAATTGTGAACTCAAAGTTCCATCTGCTAATATTTGATGTTGATAGATTTTGTCAGTTCCCAAATCCGTTACAAATAATTCTTTTTGATCTGGGGATAAAACCACTTTGTGTGCATGAGATGACTCTTGTCTGTTCTTAATGGAACCTGAACCACTATATTGTATCTTTTGTGCTAATGGCATTAATGCACCATTTTTGGTTTTAAATACACTCACGCTACCTCCTGAATAATTCGCTGTGTATACAGTTTGACTCGCTTGGCGATATACCACATAACACGGATCTGCTGCCTGTGTAGATTGTTGGTTAATCAATTCAAATTGGCCATCCTTTTTTTTCCGAAAAGCGGAAACACGAGATTCCTCAGGGCCTTTTTCTGTTACTGAAAACATGTATTTCCCATCGGTAGATAATGTTTGATAGGATGCATTGGGGACATTCAAGGAATAGGATTTCTTGATGTGTTTTAAATGGTTAACATCATAAACTTCAATGCCTGGATGGTCCTTGGTGTAAGAACCTATCATTAAC